>JBDSSV010000642.1:0-4292 GCA_039928535.1 Burkholderiales bacterium | reverse complement strand
GCCCCACCCCTGCACGTAATTACCGTCCCGGTCGAACTCCATCACAGGGGGCGCGGCAACGCAGCAGCGGTTCGCCGGCGGTTTTTTCTGCGCGCCTTGATCGTCCTCGAGCAGCGTGTTGGGCCGGTGCAGCACCCACACATGATCGAGGCTATCGACCGCCACGCTCGACACCTGGCCCCAGATCCAGTTGTCCTTCAACGGCTGCGGCCAGTAGGCGTCGACCTTGTACTGCGGCGCTTCGCCGCCGGTCTGCAAGTTCGCGCAGCCGGATAGGCCGCTAATGAAAAGCGCGGCGGCGATAACGCTGCCTCTTATTATTTTCATGTTCTCTCCCCCGGTATTTTAGGTGATTGGGCGATTAAAGCACTCCATTACTCAATCACAGAATCACTCAATCACTCAATCATCCCAATCACTCAATCACTCAATCACTCATTCACCATCGTTTTCAATTGTTCATTCAATTCTCACGCCTGCCTGCTTGACGGCCTTGCCCCAGCGGGCGATTTCGACTTTCAGGAAATCCGCCGCCTCGCGCGGGGAACTGCCCAGCGGATCGGTGCCGGCGCGTGCCAGCATTTCTATCATTTCGCTCGTCTTCAGCGCCCTGGCGGTTTCGGCATAAAGCTGATTGACGACGGACGACGGCGTCTTCGCCGGCACCAGCAACATGTACCAGGCAATGGCCTCATATCCGGGCACGCCGGACTCCGCCACTGTCGGCACGTCGGGCAGCGAGCTCACGCGCTTCGATGACGTCACCGCGATCAGGCGCAGCCGGCCGGTCTCGACCGCGCCTATCATGGCGAGCAGCGGGTTGATGTAGAGCTGCACGCGGCCGCTGATGAGATCGGGAATCGCCGGCCCGGTGCCTTTGTACGGCACGTGAATCATTTCGATGCCGGCCATGGCGCTCAGCATTTCAGTCGCGAGATGCGATGCGGAGCCCGGCCCCGAGGAAGCGTAAGAAAGCTCGCGCGGCTTGCCTTTCGCGAGCGCGATCAGTTCCTTCACGTTTTTCGCTGCGAGCGTCGGCGACACGACCACCGCGTAAGGCTGCGTCGCGATGACCGTGACCGGAATCAAATCGCGCACCGGGTCGTATGGCAGTCTTGCCATCAGCGTGGCGTTGATCGCGTGCGACGGGTTGACGAGGATGATGGTGTGGCCGTCGGGCGTCGCTTTCGCCACGAGGTCTATGCCTATGGTCATGCCCGCGCCGGGCCGGTGGTCAACGACGACCTGCTGTCCCCACGCTTTCGTGTACTGATTGCCGAGCGAGCGCGCGATGAGATCGGAGCCGCCGCCGGGCGCCGTCGGCACTATGAAGCGTATCGGCTTGGTCGGGTACGCATGCTCCGCGGCGTGCGTAGCAATCGCGCCCGTGACTATGCAGACAACGCCGGCAGCGCGCAGAAATTCGACAGGGAGATTTTTCATGCGGCCATTATGACGGAATATTTTCATACGGTGGCCACCGGTGTCACCGGCGAGCCCGCAGCGCCCGGCATGCGCAAAGGCGGCGCCGTCAGCAGGAAGCGGCTGCGTTTGTTGCGGCGCAGCCACGCCGCGAGCTCGGTCAGATACCACAATTCGCCGAGATGAATGCCGAGCTTGACTAGGCAATGCTCGTGCAGCGGCAGTTGCGGCCCGCGATGCGGCATGCGCGGGTCGACACCGAGCGTTGACGATCTTTCCACGGCAAGATTGTCAGCCGCGATCGCGGCGAGGCCGCTGTCGGCTATCCATTCAAGCAATCGCTTGTCGTGGCCGTCGAGCACGGCGCACTGCGTCTTGATCGCGTTATCGAGCTTGCCGTTCGCGTCGCGTATCAACTGGCCCAGCCCGGTGTGCAGGCACAGAATGTCGCCTTTTTCGACCGTGACCGCGTCGTCCTTCATCACGCGCTCGAGCATTTCCCACGTCACCGCCACGCGCTCGTCTTTGTAATGGTGGCGCAGATCGATCATAACGGCGCGGCCCTGCACGCCGGTTGCCGCCATTTCTGCTACCGAGAGGGCGATGGACCCGAGTTCACCATGCAGGCCGCGGCCCGTGTCGTCGACGAGATGAAAACCGTTGTACGAGACTTTCTCGGCGACGCCGTCGCCGTCGGCGTCGAACATCGTGCCCTTGTGCGCGAAGCCGTCCCAATGCGTCGAGTATTGCGAATAGAGCATGATCGCCTCGTCGGAGCCGACGTCGGTGTAGCGCGGGTCGGTCTCCTGCATCGCGAGGTTGAAATAGACTTCGCCGCCGGGCTTGAACACGGGATGGAACACCGGCGGGAAGCGGCCCTGATTGAGAACGTTGCCGCCGGGCAGATTGAGCGGGTGCGATAGGCAGAACACCTCGCCCGTTTTTACTTCCTGTAATGCGCGCAGCCGGCGCCCGGCGGTGAGCAGGTTCAGCCTGCCGTGCTGATCGTCGTCACCGAATTCCCCCCAGTTCGAGCCGGGCGGGCGGTTTTTCCAGCGTTTGGACATGAGTAGGCCTGACTAAGAGTTGTAGTGCGAGAAACGGATTATGTCATCGGCGCGCCGGCGCGCGCACCGCCAGTTCGACGACTCAGTTCAGCACGCGCGCCGTCGCGTCGGCTCCCGCGGCCGGCGCACCGGTCGGCAAGTTCAGCGCCATATCCCACTCGGCTTTCGCGGTGACGTCCTGCAGCAGCTTGCACAGCCCGTGCAGCAGGATGTTGTCGAGCGCGAGCGTCACGCCCTGACCGTGGTGCGGCAACAGCATGAGCACGTGCTTGCCCTGCTCGTTGCGGCCGGTATTGATGCGCGCGACGACGAGCGGCTCCGCGCCCAATGGACGTTCGCGCCCGGCCTCATCGTACGGTTTGGAGAAATTCGCTTTCGACAGCGCCTGCTCGCGCTCCATGCCAAGCAGCGCCTGACGCGCTTCCGGCAGCGGCTGCTGCGCGATGCGCGGCACCGACTCGACCATTTTCACCAGCAGCGGCCACAGCAGCTTCACGCAGCGCCGCGTCAGCCACAGCAGTATCTCGCTGCGGTCGCCGCTCGCCAACCGCATCAGCAGCCGGTCCTGCTCGGGATTAAACTCGATCCGGATCTGCTCGAGGTTCAAGCCGGCACCTTGATGGCGCGCAAGGCTTCCGCGAATTTCGCGACGTCCTGGAAGCGGCCCTGCGGATTCTTCGCCAGCGCGCGCGCGACGATCGCTTCGAATTCCAGCGGCACCGCGGGATTTAGCTGCGACGGCCGCCGCGCCGGCTCGGTGACGATGCGCGTCAGCAGGACGTGGTCCTTGCACGGCGGACGCTCGAACGGCGTCTCGCCGGTGAGCATTTCATAAAGCACGACGCCGAGCGAAAAAATATCGGTGCGATAGTCGAGCATCTCGCCTTGCGCCTGTTCGGGCGACATGTATTTTGGCGTCCCGATGACGGTGCCGGTGCGCGTGAGGTCCGACATCGGCAGGTGCGCCAGGCCGAAGTCGCCGATCTTGACGACGTTCGTTGGCGCGATCAATATGTTCGACGGCTTAATATCGCGGTGGAAGATGCCGTTGTTATGCAGGCATTTCAGGCCGTCGGCGACCTGCGCCGTGAGGCTGATGATGGTTTCCCACGGCAACTGCGGCGGGCGGTTCAGCATTTTGAACAACGAGTCCTTGACGAGCTCCATGACGATCCCGATGCCGTCGCCGAAGCTGCCTGCGTCATATATCGTCACGATGTTCGGATGCGACACGCTCGCGGCCGCGCGCGCATCGACCAGGAAGCGGTCCTTCAGCTCGGCGTAGACGCCGCCGCGGTTGAATTTCTTGTAGAGCTTGATCGCGACGTGCCGCCGCAGGTTTCTGTCATACGCGGCGTAAACTTCACTAGTTGATCCCTCTCCCAGTTTTTCGCGCAATTCAAAGCGCATTTTGAGCGACATGCGAACGGGTCCCTGGAATTGTTGCCGGATTGCGACCCATTATCCCTGCGCAGCTGGCGATTGACCACTACCGCGTATTTGCCCGAATCCTCCGTACGGCAGCCGCCGACAATCAACATTTTGAGTGGTCGGCAACATGACGAATTAATGCCGCGTGACCATCTATTACCCTGACTGCACTCGCCTCGGCGGCGGCGGGCCAGCGCAGTCAGCGCTGGGGCGAGATGCGGCTTTCGCGGGCAGCGGGGGACGACGGCGGGCGCTGATACGTAAACCGCGTCGGCAGCAACCGGCGATACGGGAGCACTGCGACGGCGGGCGCATGCCACTGTGGAGCGCCGTAAATCTCCTCGCAACCCAGGCGTCCCGACAGCACGCATT
>JBDSSV010000641.1:0-14648 GCA_039928535.1 Burkholderiales bacterium | reverse complement strand
GTTTACCGGCAACGCAACGCCGAAGCTCGCAGCGGATGTGGTCGAGCATTTGCATATCCATCTGGGCAAAGCCAAGGTCGGGCGCTTCAGCGACGGCGAAGTGAAGGTCGAAGTGCTGGAGAACGTGCGCGGCAAGGACGTGTTCGTATTGCAGTCGATTTGTTCGCCGCCTAACGACAACCTGATGGAGACGCTGGTACTGGTTGATGCACTGAAGCGTGCCTCGGCGGCGCGCGTGACGGCCGCGATCCCGTACATGGGCTACGCGCGCCAGGACCGGCGGCCGAGCTCGGCGCGCGTCGCCATTACGGCGAAAGTCGTTGCCGACATGCTGGCGACGGTGGGTGTGAACAGGGTACTGACGATGGACTTGCACTCGGAGCAGATCCAGGGTTTTTTCGACATACCAGTCGACAATATTTATTCGGCGCCGATACTGCTCGGAGATGTTTGGAAGCACGATTTCAAGAACCTGGTGGTGGTGTCGCCGGACGTCGGCGGCGTGGTGCGGGCGAGGGCGCTCGCGAAGCGGCTGGAAGCCGACCTCGCGATCATCGACAAACGGCGGCCGCGGCCGAACGTGGCGACGGTGATGAACATCATCGGCGAAGTCGAAGGCCGCACGTGCGTGATTGTCGACGACATGGTCGACACGGCGAATACACTGTGCGAAGCGGCCAAGGCGCTGAAGGAGCGCGGCGCCGAGAAAGTAATCGCGTATTGCACGCACCCGGTGCTGTCCGGCAAGGCGATCGAGCGGATTACGGAATCGGCACTCGATGAACTGGTGGTGACGGACACGATACCGCTGTCCGCGGAGGCGGCGAAATGCAAGCGCATCCGCGTGCTGTCGATCGCGGGGCTGCTGGCCGAGACGATGTTACGCATCAGCAACGAAGATTCGGTCAGTTCGCTGTTCGTGGAATAAGTTTTTTTGGTGCAGTGCGGGGCATTTCGCCGCGCGCTGTTTTTTGAACCCGGAGCGTCTGGTCGCGGACGCCCCGATTTGTGGAGATTGAAATGAAAATTGAATTTACCGCGTTTCCGCGGTCACTGCAGGGCACGGGTGCGAGCCGCCGTCTGCGTGGCGGCGGCAAGGTACCGGGTATCGTCTACGGCGCCGACAAAGAGGCGCAGCCGATCGAAGTCGATCACCATGCGTTGTACCGCCACCTCAAGATGGAAGCCTTTCACGCGTCCATTCTCGATATGACGTATGAAGGGGCGAAGCAGCAGGTGCTGTTGCGCGACGTGCAGATGCACCCGTTCAAGCAACTCGTGCTGCATGTCGATTTCCAGCGCATCGACAAGAACAAGAAGATCCACATGAAAGTGCCGCTGCACTTCGTCAACGCCGAGATCTGCCCGGGCGTGAAGGTGGGCGGCGGGGTCGTCAACCACATCATGAACGAGCTCAACGTCCATTGTCTGCCGGACCATCTGCCCGAGTTCATCGAGGTCAACCTCGACAAACTCGAGCTCGGTCATTCGCTGCATGTCAACGACCTAGCGTTGCCGCAGGGCGTGGAGCCGATTCCGCGCGTGAAGAAAGACAACCCGGCAGTCGTCACGGTGCACGTGCCGAAAGTGATCGTGGTCGAGGAAGAGGCCGCGGCGCCTGTCACGCAAATCACGGGCCAGACCGAAGCCGAGGCGGCCGCTGCCGCCGAAGGCAAGGACGGCGAGAAGGGCGTCAAGAACGACAAGGCCGACAAGAAAGAGCCGGCCGGCGACAAGAAAGAAGGCGGCAAGAAAGAATAAACCGGGCCGTGCCGTCCGGGAAACGGGCCCGCCATGCTGGCGTTTGCGACGAGCGAACCAGAGATGGCGGGTTTTTTTTCGGCGATGTTTCACACAATGTTCGGCGTTGAGACCACTTTTCAACTTCAGTCACCAGGCACGCGACGGCCATCATGAAACTCATCATCGGGCTCGGTAATCCGGGCGAAAAGTATGAGCGCACGCGACACAACGCGGGCTTCTGGCTGATCGAGCGCTTCGCCGCCAGGACTGGCATCGCGATGCGCAAGGACGCCAAGTTTCAGGCGCTGGTCGGCCGGCATGCCGACAGCGGCGTGTGGCTTCTGATGCCGCAGAACTTCATGAATGCGAGTGGCCGCGCGGTGCAGATGATGGCAGGTTTTTTCAAGATAACGACCGCCGAAATTCTGGTGGTGCATGATGAGCTCGATTTCGCGCCCGGCGTGGCGAAAGTCAAACAGGGCGGCGGCATCGCCGGGCATAACGGCCTGCGCGATATTTCCGCGCGGCTCGGCTCGCACGATTACTGGCGGCTGCGCATCGGCATCGGCCATCCCGGCGATAGCCAGGCCGTCAGCGACTACGTGTTGAACAAACCGTCCGCGGAAGACCGCGGCGAGATCGACGCCGCCATCGAGCGTTCGCTTGAAATCATGCCGCTCGCGCTGGCGGGCGACATGCAGGCGGCGATGCTCAAGCTGCATACTCAAGATAAACCCCCGAAAGCAGCGGAGAAACAGCCGAAGGCGGCGGAAAAAGCGCGGCCGGAGGGCAAGCGTGTGGCATCCGACAAGCCGCCCAAGGTCGATCCACCGGCGAAGGAGACACCAGCGCCCAAAGTCGAGCCGCCACCCAGCGCCGAGCCGCCGCCCAAAGTTGAGCCGCCGCCCGCGGATCCTCCTGCCAGACAAACGGTCGCCGCCGAAGCAGGCGCGGCGCCGGGGAGCAAAGGCGCCCTGGAATCGCTGTTCAAGAAATTCATGCCGAACAAATAATTCGGCAGTCAGCACGCTCTGCCATCAGCAGTATCCCTCCCCACCCCACACAGCGGAAATCATGAGTCTCAAATGCGGCATCGTCGGCCTGCCCAACGTCGGCAAATCCACACTTTTTAACGCGCTGACCAAGGCCGGCATCGCGGCGGAGAACTATCCGTTTTGCACGATCGAGCCCAATGTCGGCATCGTCGAAGTGCCCGATGCGCGGCTGCAGCTTCTGGTCGACATCGCGCAGCCGGAAAAAACCATCCCCGCCGTCGTCGAATTCGTCGATATCGCGGGCCTGGTCGCGGGCGCGTCGAAAGGCGAGGGGCTCGGCAATAAATTTCTCGCCAATATTCGCGAGACCGACGGCATCATCAACATGGTGCGCTGTTTCGTCGACGATAACGTGATTCACGTGTCGGGCAAAGTCGATCCGATATCCGATATCGAGACAATACACACCGAGCTCGCGCTCGCCGATCTGGAGACCGTCGATAAAGCCGTCCAGCGCGCGGGCAAAACCGCGAAAGCCGGTGACAAGGAAGCCATCAAGCTCGGCGCGCTGCTCGAGAAAGTACGCGCGCAGCTCGATCAAGGCAAGCCGGTGCGCGCGTTGAAGCTCGAAAAAGAAGATGCTTTGCTGTTGAAGCCGTTGTGCCTGATGACGGCCAAGCCCGCGATCTACGTCGCCAATGTCAATGACAAGGGTTTCACGGACAATCCGCTGCTCGACAAGGTCAAGGCTTACGCGGCGGCCGAGCACGCGCCGGTGGTGGCCATCTGCGCCGCGCTCGAGGCCGAAATCGCCGACATGCCGGATGAAGACAAGAACGTGTTCCTCGCCGACATCGGCATGCAGGAGCCGGGGCTGAACCGGCTGATACGCGCCACTTACGAACTGCTTGGCCTGCAGACGTACTTCACCGTCGGGCCGAAAGAAGTGCGCGCGTGGACCATGCACAAGGGCGACACCGCGCCGCAGGCGGCGGGCGTGATACATACCGATTTCGAGAAGGGCTTCATCCGCGCCGAGGTGATCGCCTACGACGAATTCGTAAAGCACAAGGGCGAGCACGGCTCCAAAGAGGCCGGCAAGATGCGGCTCGAAGGCAAGGAATACATCGTGCGCGACGGCGACGTCATGCATTTCCGCTTTAACGTTTGACGGCCTGCGGACGCGCAAAGCGCGCCGCGCCGTCTGTGCGAATAGCGGCGGACAAAAGGTCTGCCGCTGAATTCGCGCGCAGGTTATTCTACGGAGTCGGTGCGGCGGCAGGGCTGATACGCGGCACAAAGAGCTCGATAACGTTGTGTTCGCCGCGCCGCTCGTGACGCTTCAGCGAGCAAAAATGCCCGATCAGAAAGACGCCCAGCCCGCCGACCGGACGGCTCTCCATGCTCCTCTCAAGCTTGGGATCCGCGGTGCCGGTAAACGGATCGTGGGCGGGGGCAGCGTCTTCGTAGACCAGACCGCAGCCCTCCGGACCCGGCGCCAGGGTGAGCCAGACCGGCTGATCGCAGTCGCCCCCATAGCCGTGCTCGATGCTGTTGGAGAACAGTTCTTCGACGATCAGGACAAGTCGCTGATGGTCCGCGTGCGGGATTCTTCCGCAGGCCGCTTCCACAAAATTGCGGACCGCTTCGAATTCGGCGCGGCTGGCGTTAAAACGCCGCTTTTCGGGAAGCTTCACCTGACCTGACCCGGCAAACCTCGAATAGTATAGAGTCTGCCAGCACCGTCAACATTAGTATTCCACACATTCATTGATATCAGTCGTCACAAGCCTTGTCATAAGGAGCAGGAAATGAACACACCGCAGTGGGTTTGCAGGTTGCATGCAGTCGGGTTCGCCTTCGTCATGGCGCTGCCGGCGTTCGCCGAGAGCGTCGGTCAGGTAAAGATTTCCAGCGGTTCCGTTTCCATCGAGCGCGCGGGTGAGCGTTTGCCAGCGCCGGTCGGCACGAAGGTCGAAGCCGCCGACAACATAGTGACCGGCGCGGACGGCGCCGCGGGGATCACGTTCGTGGACAACTCCCGGTTGTCGGTCGGGCCCAACAGCACGCTGGCGATCAGCCGTTTCAATTTCAATCCGACCACGCATGAAGGTAATTTCGATTCCGCGTTGAAGCGCGGCACGCTTTCCGTAATATCCGGCAAGCTCGCCAAGCGTTCCCCGGACGCAATGACCGTCAGTACTCCGTCGACCATACTGGGCGTGCGCGGCACCGAGTTCGTTGTGCAGGCCGGGGAGTGAACATCAGCGCGCGGCTGTTGATGGCATTGACAATCGCGGCTTTCGCCGCCGGTTGTGCGAGCGTGCCGACCGATACGGTCGTTCTGCTGCCGCATGCCGATGGCACGACGGGCGCAGTTGTCGTGAAACAGGGCAAGCAGGAAGTCGTTCTCGACAGTCCTTACGCATCAGCGCGATCCGGCAGCGAAGGCACGCCCAGGACGGGGCGCGAAACCGAGGCGACGGTCAAAAAAGAGTTTGGCGCGGCGCTGAGGGCACAGCCGCCTGCGCCGGTCTCGTTCATGATTTACTTTCAGCTCGGCGGCGACGAAATTACCGAGGAATCGAAAACCAGCGTCAATTCGCTGCTGGCGGAAATGGCGCGCCGGCCGTCGCCGGAAATCACGGTCATCGGCCACACCGACCGGCTGGGCACCGATCAGGTGAACGATGCGCTGTCCCTGCAGCGCGCGCAGCGCGTCAGGGAAATGCTGATCCAACGCGGGGTCGTCGCCGAGCGTATCAGCGCGGCGGGACGCGGTGAGCGCGAACCGCTGGTGCAGACGGCGGATGAAGTTGCGGAGCCGCGCAATCGCCGCGTGGAAGTCAGCGTGCGTTAGCTGGCAGTTCCGCCGCGCCAGCGCACGATCAGCAAAGTCTGGTCGTCCGCAGGTTCGGTGCTTCCCTCAAAAGTCTGCACGCTCGCGAGTAATTCCTGGCCTATGGTTTCGACCGTGGATGTAAACAGCGACGGCGTTTGCAACATTGCCTGCAGGCGCTCGCGTCCATAGAGGGTGCCGTCGGGGTTCATCGCTTCGGTAATGCCGTCCGACGTCAGCACGATGAGGTCGTCCCGCGCGCAGGCGGCACTGGCTGTTTCATAGGGAAAATCCGGCATGACGCACAGCGGCGGGCCGCCGCCGTCATTCAGGATCCGCGTGCGGCCGTCGTGTCCGACCAGCAGGGGCGGTTCGTGTCCCGCGTTGCAGTATTCCAGCGTGCCGGTGTTGAGGTCGATGATCAGCGCGATCAGCGTGACGAAAAGTTCCTCGGGGTTGTCGCGCGAAACTTCCGCGTTCATGACACTCATCAGATGTACGAGGCCGACCGTTTCACGCAGCGTCGAACTTTTTGCGAGAGCTTTACTCACCGCCATGAACATGGCGGCGGACAGGCCTTTGCCGGCGACGTCGCCGACCAGGACAAAAACCTTGTCACCCGCGAGCGGAAAGAAATCATAAAGATCCCCGCCGACTTCGCGCGCGGGGCGCATATGCGCGTAAATTTCGAGCCTTTTTTCATTGACGAGGACGACCTGCGGGTTCGGCAGCATGCGGGTCTGGATGCGGCTTGCCGCGCCCAGCTCTCCCGCCATGCGCGCCGCCCCTTCGCGTTCAGTGGCGAGGCGAACTGCGAGATCCCGGCGCTCCAGATCGATCGCCACCAGCGTCGCTGAAACCATGATTCCGTAAAGCACGTTTATACCTGCGATCAGCGTTGCTGGATCGAAGAGCAGGCGGCCCCATAGAAAGGAGCCGACACCGCTGACGACCACGAAGGACCAGCATGCGAGCGGAATGCCTACCGAGCGTCGCGGGGGAACCCGGGGCACTCCCAGGATGACGACGGCGGCCAGCAGGGCAAACGTGAGCGCCTCTGCAAGACGCGCCCACGCGGGTCTCAGCAGCAATGAATTGTCGAAAATGTTTTCGAGCACCTGGGCATGGATTTCAATGCCGGGCATGCGTTCGCCGCGCGATGTAACCTGCAGGTCCACGAGGCCGAGGCCCGTGACGCCGAGCAAGGCGATTTTTTGCTCGATCATGGACGGATCGTCACGGCCTTCGAGCACATCGGCGGCGGAAACATAGCGGGAGGCGTCTTGCGGTGAATAATGCACCCACAGGCTGCCGTCCGCTTGCGTCGGCACGGCAAGATCGCCGATGGCGATCTGACGCAAACCGCGAGCGCCGGATTCGAGAGTAAACGAGGCTTCACCCGCAGCGACGCGCAAACATTCCAGCGATAGCGAGAGTATCGGCTCAGGTCCTATCCGGGCTGCTAGTTGCACTCGTCGCACCACCCCGTGGTCCGTATCTGCGTTGAGCAAGCCGTGCCCGGCAGCTGCCCGATCGAGTTCCGTCAGACTGCGCAGTTCACCGCCTTTGTATTGTCGCAACGTGTCGATCGGTCCTATCTGGCGCGACGGCGTGCGGGGCGCACCGGTGACCAGTTGGTCGGCGAGCAACTGGTCGATTGCGACACCCAGAACCACGGGCGAGTTTCTCATTGACTCCGCGAGTAGCGTATCGTTCGGACGCAATTTCGCGAGGTGGTCCGCAACGAGCGCATCCCGGCTGCGAAACGATTCAGCCAGGCGTTCGGGAGACAAGCGGTCTGCTTCCGAAAATAATATGTCAACACCGATGGCGGCGGGCTTGCGCGCGGCTAGCCGGGTCATGAGTAGCGCTATCGTGTCGCGCGGCCACGGCCATTGCCCGACCCGCGAGAGACTGGGCGCATCAATCGCGATAATGACGGCAGGCGCCGATTGCCGGGCGTGCGGGAGGTAAGTCTGATAAGCGTCGAACGCACCGAAGCGAAATGTGGGAAGCGGACCGGGGTCGGGCAAGACCAGCAGCGCACAGGTAAAAGCGCTGCCGACCGCGACACCGAGCCAGCGGCCGCGGCCGGCCGCCAGCCAACGGCGCCATCGTGCAACCGGTTGTATGTAAGACGGGGGATCGGTTGCGTGATGCAAGGTTTACAAAGCGATCTCTAGACCATCGTAGGCAGCCGTCACTTCAACGCGGTGCGCGTCGCGCGTGATTTCTTCGAGTCGCTGCGATTCGCGCCATATCTGCTCGATCATGGCGTCGTTGTAAGCGGGCTCGTGATGATATAGCGCAAGATGTTTCACGTTCGCCATCTGGCATAACTCCACGCCGACCATGTTGCTCGAGTGCCCCCAGTCTGCCTTACAGGATATCGCGTCCGCCAACGAGTACATGGCGTCGAAGATGACGAGATCAGCATTGCGAAAGAAGTCCACGAAGCCCATCGTTGCGGCCTTGTTCTCGAGCTTGTGCTCGGAATCCGTCGAATAGATTACGGTCCTGCCGTCACGCTCGAAGCGATAACCATAGGAATCCCCGCCGTGCGCCTGCAGCTTGGCGGTAATGCGATAACCCGCGATGTCGTACACACGATCCGCTTCGAGACGCACAAACTCTATGCGCGCGCCCATCGTGGAAAATTCCACCGGGAAACAGGGGGCCGCCTGCTGCAGCCGGAACGCTTGCTCGATTTGCGCATGGCATCCGTAGATGCGGATGTGATGTCCCGCGATGTAAGCCGGCGTAAAAAAAGGAAACCCCATGATGTGGTCCCAGTGCGGGTGGGACATGAAGATATGAAACTCGCCCGGCTTGCCCGCCAGCCGGCGCATTGCTTCGATTCCTGCCTGGCGTGCGCCGGAACCCATATCGAGCAGCACGGCAGGCGCGCCCTCGGACTTCAACTCTACGCACGACGAATTGCCGCCGAAAGTGCCGCTGCTGGCGAACGGCAAGCTGGTGGCGAAAGCATGCGCTTTTTCGAGGGTGTCGAGATTTTTTCCCGCCGCCGCCACGAGCGCCTGCGCAATTTTCTCGCGCACATCATGTGCGGTCAGCGGCGCGGGCAGAGAGCCTCGCGTGCCCCAGAAACGAACCGTAATGCCGCCCATCCTTTACCTGACTGCCGCCAGCGCCGCTTCAACGGTCGGATGACACGGCAGCAATTTGTCGAAGCGGCTGATCTGAAATATTTCAAGCACGACGGGCTGGAGCGCGCCGATCGCCAGTTTGGTTCCGCTGCGGCGGGACTCTTTCGACGCCAGCATCAGCACGCGCAAGCCGGCGCTGGAAATGTAGTCCACCCCGCTGAAGTCGACGACCAGCGGCAGCCGCTTGGCGAGCATGGCGAGCACGCGTTCGCTGAACGCGTCGGATGTCGCCATGTCTATGCGGCCCGTGACCGTCAGGATCGCAGCGGAATCGACCTGCTTGTCGCTCAGTTCCAAGGGTTCCCCCATTTTTCGGTGCCGATTATGCCATCGCATGATACCCCGCGCCGTCACTGCCCGCGCAAAACCGGGGCGTCCGCGCGCACGAAAAATTAACCGGGCCGGCCGGGCGGGCAAGATTCGCCACGGCCCCGCGATTTTGATTATGATCGGCGCTGGTTTACGTGCACGGGCGTTTAATCGTGAGTATCGGGATGCTGAAATGAATTCCACCGACCTTTCCACGCTCGATACGCCGTGCCTGTTGCTGGAGCGCGGCAAGCTCGAGCGCAACGTCGCGCGCATGCGCGATCATCTTGCGAGCCTGAACGTTGGCCTGCGTCCGCACGTCAAGACCGCCAAGTGCTTCGAGGTGGCGCAACTGGCGCTCGCCGGACAGCCCGGCGGCATCACGGTGTCGACGCTTAAAGAGGCCGAGCAGTTTTTCGCGCACGGCGCCACCGATATTCTGTACGCCGTCGGTATCACGCCCGGCAAGCTCGACCATGTCGCCGCGCTGCGCAAGCAGGGCGCTGACGTCACCATCATTCTCGACAATGTCGAATCGGCGCGCATCGTCGCGGCACGCGGCGTCGACCTCGGCGTGCGGTTCCCGGCCCTGATCGAGATCGACAGCGACGGCCACCGTTCCGGCGTGAAACCCGACGCCAGCGGGCTGATCGAGATCGGCCGCCTGCTCGAATCCGGGGGCGGTGCGCAACTGCGCGGCGTCATGACCCACGCGGGGGACTCGTACAACTGCGACACCGTGGAAAAAATCCGCGCATTGGCGGTCCGCGAACGCGACGCCGTCGTGCGTTGCGCGGAACGTTTGCGCGCGGCAGGCTTGCCGTGTCCCATCGTCAGCGTCGGTTCGACGCCCACTGCCACCTATAGCGAAGATCTCGCGGGTGTCACCGAGGTGCGCGCCGGTGTCTACATGTTTTTCGACCTCGTCATGGCCGGCCTCAAGGTCTGCACGGTCGACGATATCGCGGTCTCGGTGCTGTCGACGGTGATCGGCCACCAGCCTGACAAGGGCTGGATCATCACCGACGCGGGCTGGATGGCGATGTCGCGTGACCGCGGCACGGCAAGCCAGAAAATCGATCAGGGCTACGGCGTGGTGTGCACTCTCGCGGGCCAGCCGCTGAAAGATCTACTGGTGGTCTCGACCAACCAGGAGCACGGCATCATCGGCCAGCGCGGCGGCGGCGCTATTGATGCGGCGAAATACCCGGTTGGCACGCTGCTGCGTATTCTGCCGAACCATGCCTGCGCGACGTCCGCGCAGCACGACCGCTATCACGTGGTCGACGGCGCGGCGCAGGTGAACGCGGTCTGGCCGCGGTTTAGCGGTTGGTAGCGGGGTGGCTGGTAAGGCGCGGCGGTTGGCAGTCAGCCGGCGGTGAATTCGAGCGCGCGTGCGGCGACAGCAGCGCTTCGGCAATGGCAGAGACGAGCGCCATCGTCTGCGCGCCGCGGTCGAGGTGCGGGTTGTATTCGACAATTTCGAGCCCGCGCAAAGCCGGGTCGCACGTCCAACCTGCCAGTGCGTTGATGAGTTCGCTCGCGCGCAGGCCGCCGCGAACGGGCGACCCGACGCCGGGAGCTTCCTCGGGATCGATTGCATCGAGATCGACTGAGATGCCGTAGCCGGCGGTGCCCGTGCCGGCGATCCTGCGCGCCTCGTCGAGAACCGCAGCGAGTCCGCGCTGCCTGATCTCACGCATCGGATAGATCCGCACCCCCAGTCGCTGCAGCAGCGCCGCCTCGCCTTTTTCGTAGCTGCGCACGCCGACGATACACACATGCTGAGGCGCCACTGTCGCGCCGTCCGCGATGCCGGTCAGGCTCGCTTCACCGTAGCCTAGCAAGCACGCGAGCGGCATGCCATGCAGCCGGCCGCTCTCGGTGCTCTCGGGCGTGTGCGCATCCATGTGCGCGTCGATCCAGATAAGGCCGAGTGGGCCCGGCAACGCTTGCGCAATACCTTTCCAGGTGCCGATGGCGCACGAATGATCGCCGCCGATCACGAGCGGCAGGCTGCCGCGCGCTAGGGCAGCGCCGGCGTGACGCGCGAGATCGCGGCCCACCTGCGCGACCGCAGTCAGCGGCGTGCGCGCACTGGCGGCAGATGGCTGCACGATTTTCCCCCAAGCCGCATCGATGCCGGCGGCGCGCAGCCGTGGCTGCAATCCTGCCGCGCGCAATGCCGCGGGCGCGTCGGCGCAGCCCGGATCAGGCGCGCCATGCCCGCTGGCGGCACCGAGAATCTCGACCTTCGGTAAGCGCGTCGTGCTCATGTCAGGCACTCTAAGTGAAAGAGCTCATTAGAGCAGCCATGCCGCGATTCGTTCACGGGGTGCGGACCCAGACGTGATGGTGGAAAAGACGCACGCGCCAAATATAACGGCAGCGCGGTGATAAGTCGCGCGCGATCACGCGTGACCGCGCTCACAGCGTCGCGCTTATAAACGCGGGCGCGCCGAACTAATACAATCGCGTTGTCACAACCAACCGGAACACGCGCTATGACTTCCCGCCGACCCTACACGCTGCCCGCCATCGATCCCGCCAGCGTCGCGGCCACACAAGGGTCCAACTATCCCGCTCAATTCAAGCCGTGCGTCGCCGGCCGCAGCAAGCAGCGGCTGGGCGCTGCGCTCGGCCTGAAGAATTTCGGCGTCAATCTCACCACCATCAAGCCCGGCTCAGCGTCGGCGCTGCGCCACTGGCATATCAAGCAGGATGAATTTGTCTATATCGTCAGCGGCGACCTCGTGCTGGTGACGGACGCAGGCGAGCAGTTGCTGAGCGCCGGCATGTGCGCGGGCTTCCCAGCCGGCAAGCCCGATGGCCATCATCTCGTCAATCGTTCGGCGCAGGACGCGGTGTATCTGGAAGTAGGCGATCGCACGCCGGGCGATGGCGCCAGCTATCCCGACGACGATCTGGTTGCTAGCGCGGTGGAAGGCGGCTGGAAATTTACGCGCCGGGACGGCAGTCCCTACTGAAGAGAGCCTGCTAGGCGGTCGCCGCGGTCGCCTTCACGCTGACGAGCAGCACGCCGGCCAGTACCAGCGCGGCGCCGGTGATTTGCACGGCCGTGATCGCCTCGTTGAGCATCAGCCAGCCGAAGAATATCGTCAGCACCGGCCCGATGGCGGCAATCATCGCCACTTGATTGGCGCCTATGCGCTTGATGCCTTCGGCCATCAGCCAGATCGGCATGACGGTTGAAATGGCCGCCATCGCGGCGCACAGCCAGTACACCTTGGCCGGCTGCGCGAGCGCTTCGACGCCGCGCAACAGGAAAAACTGGCCGATCGCGAAACCGCACGCCGCGCTCGACGCATAACCGGTGAAGCGCGCAGCACCGACGCGCGGGATCACGCGGCCGCTGCCTATCATGTAGAGCGCGTAGCAAAGCGCGCTCAGGAACACGAGCCCGCCGCCAAGCAGGATCGCGCGCGGTTCCGGCGCGATCTTCAGGTTGCTGGCGAATACGAGGGCAATGCCGGTATAGCTCAGCGCCAGCGAAATGGCATGGTGCCGGCGTATCGGCGTCCTGAAAAAAAGCGCCGACAGCAGCACGACCATCGTCGGCTGCAGGAAAAGTATCAGGCGCTCGAGGCCTGCCGTGATGTACTGCAGGCCGATAAAGTCGAGATAGCTCGACAGGTAATAGCCGATAAAGCCCATCGCTATGAGCATGATCCAGTCACGGCGTGCCAACTCGCGCGTCGAATCGTGCGACAGCAGGGCCATCACGAGAAAAAACGGCAGCGCGAACAGCATGCGCAGCGCGAGCAGCGTTTCCGGGTCGACCGGAAACTCCGCGTACAGGATCTTGATGAAGATCGCCTTGAACGAGAAGCCCGTCGCGGCCAGGACGACCAGCAACGGGCCCCATAGCGCGAAGCCGCGCGCGGATGCTGACTGCGACATCAGCGGCGGCTGACGCTGCCGGATATTCGAAACGGCAAAATGCTCAACGCCTGCGTCCGCCCAGGATACGACGCCGGAGCGCGGAGCAGGGACCCGCTTGCGGGATGCGACCACGCAGGCGGCGCCGCATCCTGGGAGTTGATACTGTCATGCTTATTTTCTGCGACCGCTGCCCAGGATGGAGCCGAGGACTCCCCGGATGATTTCACGCCCGACCTGTGAGCCCATCGTACGCGCCGCGCTTTTGGCCGCGGCGTCGAGTATGCCCGGCGTATGTCCGCCGCGCGGGCCGGTCTTGCCGAGCAATACGTCGCCCACTGTGCCCAGCCAGCCGCCGCCGGGGGATGCAGTCGCCGTGCCGGCGGGCGCCGGCGCGGCGTTCGTTGCATCCTGCTTCGTTTCTACGCGGCCTTTGAGTTTTTCGTAAGCCGATTCGCGGTCGACCGTTTGCTCGTAATGTCCGAACAACACCGACGCCTTGATGATGGCGGCGCGCTCGACTTCGCTCAAGGGGCCGATGCGCGATGCGGGCGGCAAGATGAAAGCGCGTTCGACCATCGCCGGACTGCCTTTCTTGTCGAGCAGTGAGATCAGCGCTTCGCCGACCGACAATTCGGTGATCGCCGTGGCGGTATCCAGCGCGGGATTGGCGCGCATGGTTTCGGCGGCGGCCTTGACCGCTTTCTGATCGCGCGGCGTGAAGGCGCGCAGTGCATGCTGTACGCGGTTGCCGAGCTGGCCGAGCACCGTTTCCGGCACGTCTAGCGGATTCTGTGTAACGAAATAAACGCCGACGCCTTTCGAGCGGATGAGCCGCACGACCTGCTCGATCTTGTCGAGCAGCGCCTTGGGCGCCTCGTTGAAGAGAAGGTGCGCTTCATCGAAGAAAAATACCAGCTTCGGTTTGTCGACGTCGCCGACTTCGGGCAGGTGTTCGAAAAGCTCAGACAGCATCCACAAGAGCAGCGTCGAATAAAGCTTGGGCGAGTTCAGCAGTTTGTCGGCGGCGAGTATGTTGACGACACCGCGCCCCTGGCTGTCGGTCTGCATCAGGTCGTCCATGTCGAGCATGGGCTCGCCGAAAAACTGCGTGCCGCCCTGCTGCTCGATCTCGAGCAGCGATCGCTGGATCGCGCCTATCGACGCCGCCGACACGTTGCCGTATTCCGTGGTGAACTGCGACGCGTTGTCACCGATGTGCTGCAGCATCGCGCGCAGGTCTTTGGCATCAAGCAGCAGCAGGCCCCGGTCGTCGGCGATCTTGAACACGAGCGCGAGCACGCCCTGCTGCGTGTCGTTCAGATTGAATAACCGTCCGAGCAGCAGCGGCCCCATGTCGGAGATTGTCGCGCGCACGGGATGCCCCGCTTTGCCGAATGCATCCCAGAACACCACCGGGCAGGCGCTCCACGCAGGTTCGGCGACTTTCAGTTGGGCCAGGCGCTCTGTCATCTTCGGCGAACTCGTGCCCGGTGCAGCGAGACCTGCCAGGTCGCCTTTGACGTCGGCCATGAATACCGGAACGCCAATCGACGAAAAGCGTTCCGCCATGACTTGCAGCGTGACGGTCTTGCCGGTGCCGGTGGCGCCGGTGATGAGCCCGTGCCGGTTGGCCTTGTCGGGCCGCAGGAAGCATTGGGTCTCGCCGTGTTGTGCAATCAGGATGGGTTCGGA
>JBDSSV010000640.1:0-3959 GCA_039928535.1 Burkholderiales bacterium | reverse complement strand
GACCGCGTTCAGATCGATGTCGTCGCCGTCGAACTGGCGCACCTTGGGCGCGAGGCGTGTCGGCTTCTGCGCCTGAATCGCTTTCTTCAGGCGCTTCAAGGCGAGCGCGTATTGCGTCATCAGACGGTTGGCTTCCGCCAGATTGGATTCGGCGAGCGGCTTCTCCTGCACCCAGCTCCAGTTACGCTTGTAGCGGCCCTCGCGATAATCCCATTCGGGGTAGGGCTTGCCCTTGTCACTCGACCCGCCGCCCTGCTCCTGCGTCGCCGTGCGCTGCAGCGACATCTTGCTCGAGCCCGCGCTCTGACCGTCGCTGGCGACCATTTTCTCGCGCTCGCCGGTCTGCTCGCCGCCGGTCTCGGCGTTCTGCTCGTCTTCGTTCTCGCCCTGATCGCCTTCTTCGCTCTGCTGCTTCTCGCCGTCGGCGCCGGCCTGCGTCTGCTGCGGTTGGTCCTGCTCGGTCTGCGCGTGCGCGGAACGCGCCGCATTGGGCGCGCGGCCCGGCAAATACGCGCCCTGATAAATCTCCTGATCGACGACCGGCGACAGCGTCGTCTCGCGATAGAGCTCGTTGGCGATACGGAACGAGTCGGCGATCGTCGCTGCCGGCTCGAGCAGCGGCTTCACGCGCGGGTCAAGCATCGACGGCTCCCCGCGCATGAGTGCGAGCGCGCCTTCCACCATCGCCAGCGCGAAATCGTAATATGGCAACGCTTCGGGCGGCCGCAAGCGGTGCGACACGCCGGTTGCATGCAGACGCGCGAGGAAATTCGGCACGTGCTGCTGCACGCGCACGTCGACGCGCAGGTCTTCGCACGCATCGAATATCAGCTGGAACCGCGGCACGTCGTCGCCGTAGCGCGCGAACAGCGGCGCCCACGCGACCTGGCCCGACTTCGGCAGCTCGGCGCCGACTTCGCGGAATATCTGCGCGAGCGCCGCACGGTCGAAACTGCCGAACAAGAGGCGGCCGGCCGCATGCAGCACGGCGAGGATTGCCTCGTCGCGGTCCGGCATGACTGCCGGCACGAACACGCTGCGCCCGTCGGTTTCGACGAACGGCCGGCCTTTATCCGGCGACCAGGTGCTCTCTTTCAGTTCGAACGGCCGTTCGTACCAGACGCTGAGCAGCAAAGTGAGCAGGCGGTTGCGCTCATTCATGCGGAACCCGGGCAGATGATCGAGCAGCACCGACAGGCTCTCTTCGCTTTCCAACCGGAAATAAGCTTCGCCTCTGGCGCGTCCTGATTGCAGGATGTCGGCGCCGCGCAAGGCCCACGGCAGGATGGCCTGCGCGCCGAGCAGATTGCGCACGCGAATCGCGCCGCCGAGGTAGGTCGCCAGCATCAGCTTGCGCGTCTCGAACAATTCATCTAGCGGCTCGCACAATTGCTCGACGCCGGTGATGCCCTGACGGCACGCGAGGTCAAGCACCGGCATCGTAAAGTACGCGCGTCCGCTGTCGCTATGGCGCGCGTACCACATGAAACCGATTTCAGCCCAGCGCCGCTCGCCAGCGTGTCCCAGCGTGCCGAACGCACGCGGCAGGTTCTTCATGAAGCCTTCGACTGCCACGGCCGGGCCCGGCCATTGCAGGAACTCAAGCGCCTGCGCGGTCCATGGCAACACGGTCTCGGAGATTTTTTCCGCTTCGCAACTACCGCGCACGAAGGCCTTGGCGGCTTCGCGGTCGTGCTGGACAAGGCGTTTGACCGCGGCCAGCCATTCAAGCGCGACATCGTCGCCGTGATGACGCAGCGCCGGCAGCGTGTCGATTACGTCGCGATGCGCGACGAACGACAACGCGCTCAGGTCTTCGAGCGCTTTTTCGATTGCGGGAGGCAATGCAGCGGGTGTCGCGGTGGCCACGCGGGCGGCGATGAGGTCAGGCGAAGTGGGCTTTAACGATTTCCATCAGCGCGTCGTTGAGCTCGCTGTCGTCGGTCAGCGGATTAACCATCGCGACCTGGCACGCGTTGACCGGATCGAGCCCCGCATTGATCATGTTCGCCGCATAAACGAGCGCGCGCGTCGAAGTCGCCTCTTCGAGACCGTGGTCTTTCAGGAGACGGCCTTTGCGCCCGGTGGCGACCAGCTTCGCGGCGAGCTCGGGCGAAATGCCCGGCACTTCGTTGACGACGATCTTGCGCTCGACATCTTCCTGCGGAAAATCGAAGTTGATTGCGATGAAGCGCTGCTTGGTCGACGGCTTCAGGTCTTTCAGCACCGTCTGATAGCCGGGGTTGTACGAAATCACCAGCAGGAAATCCTCGTGCGCGTCGATCTCCTGGCCTTTCTTCTCGATGGTGAGCCGGCGCCGGTGGTCGGTCAGCGAATGGATAACGACAGTCGAATCGGTGCGTGCCTCGACAATTTCATCCAGATAACAGATCGCGCCAGCCTTGACCGCGCGCGTCAACGGCCCGTCCTGCCATACCGTCGAGCTGCCTTCGAGCAGGAAACGGCCGACCAGGTCGGAACTTGTAAGGTCTTCATGGCAGGAGACGGTCACCAGCGGGCGCTTCAACACGAATGCCATGTGCTCGAGGAAGCGTGTCTTGCCGCAACCGGTCGGGCCTTTCAGCATCACCGGCAGCCGCTTGCGGTACGCGGCTTCGAAGATCGCTACTTCATTGCCTTGCGGTTCGTAATACGGCGCCTGATCGCTTGCCTTCGGCAACTGGATGATGTCGTGCTCTACGCCGCGCAAGCGGGTTGCTGCTGTTTTCATGCAAGGATCCTTGGCTAAGAATCGGGGCGCGCGGGGAAAATCAGCCCCATCAACCGTATTCTAGCAGCAGGAGCGAGGGTCAGGATTCGGGATTCAGGATTCAGCGTTGAATACGGGAGAGACGCCAGGCGAGAGACGAGAGAGGGAAACCGGTCTAGCGTCTATCTTGCATCTTCGTCTGTCGCAGCGGCCCACCTTCTCGTCTCACCTCTGAAGCCTGACTCCCGATTCCTGAATTCTCACAAGATTACAGGGCGGTCGGGCAGTTCGTTGGGATTGACCCCAAGTGGCGGAAAATGCTGCGCCAGCAGAGTCGTGATTTCCTCGATGGCCGCCAGCGCGCCCTCTTCGAAACGGTCGGCCTTAAACGCTGTTTCCATGCGCCTGCAAATCGCATCCCACGTGTCCTGCGCGACCTTGGCGCTGATGCCGCGGTCGGCCACGATTTCGAGGCGCCGGTCGGCCAGCTGCACGTAAATCAATACGCCGCTGTTGTGCGCTGTGTCCCACACGTGCAACGCCGCGAACACTTCCTGCGCGCGCTGACGCGCGGTCTGGCCGCGCCACAACGGCACCGGATGCAGGCCCGCTTCGACCGCGAATCGCAGCTCGCCGTCATGAGTTTTTTCCGATGCAGCTATCGCCGCTTCTATCGTGTCGAGTGCGCGCTTTGGAAACGCGCGGTTAACGACCCAGTGCGGTGTAAACAAATGATTGAACATGCGTGCACTGATCATCTCACCAGCTCCCCGACGAGCCGCCGCCGCCCGAACTGCCGCCGCCCCCGCTGAAACCGCCGCCGCTGAAACCGCCGCCGCTGCTGAAGCCGCCTCCGCCAAATCCGCCGCCGCCCCAACCGCCGCGCGTGCCGCCGAGCAGCGAAACGATAAACGCGATCACCGCTGCAATGATGCCTATCAGGATCGCTCCGCCAAACGTCCACGCAATGAATCCGGCAATCCCGCCGACAATACCGGCGCCAAGAAAGCGGCCGAAAATTGCGCGCAAAATGCCGCCGACTACGAAGACCAGGATAAAGCCGATGGCCAGCAGCGAATTGATGTCGAAGCCGCCGCCGCGCGATTGCGACTGCTGTTTCGGCGGCGGCAGCGGCTCGCCGTCGATGACCTTGATCATGCGGTCGACGCCGGCTGTGATGCCGCCGGGGTAGTCGTTCTGTTTGAAGCGCGGCACGATCTCTTCCGCGATGATGCGTTTTGCCGTCGCG
>JBDSSV010000639.1:0-6476 GCA_039928535.1 Burkholderiales bacterium | reverse complement strand
AGACCGCGGCTCTCAGCTACAAGGCGAGGGACGGACAGGTCTATCGGCTCAATCTGATCGACACGCCTGGACACGTCGACTTTTCCTACGAAGTCTCGCGCTCGCTCGCCGCGTGCGAAGGCGCATTGCTGGTCGTCGATGCATCACAGGGCGTGGAGGCGCAAACCGTCGCCAACTGCTACACCGCGACCGAGCAGGGCGTCGAAGTCGTGCCCGTCATCAACAAGATCGATCTGCCGTCTGCCGAGCCCGCGCGCGTGATCACCGAAATCGAAGACATCATCGGTGTGCCGGCGCAGGGGGCGATTCTCGCGAGCGCCAAATCCGGCGAGGGCGTGCAGGACATACTGGAAGCGGTCATTGCGCGCATCCCCGCGCCGCGTGGCGACCCGGCGGCGCCGCTCAAGGCGCTGATCATCGATTCCTGGTTCGACAACTACGTCGGCGTCGTCATGCTGGTACGCGTGGTCGACGGCGAGCTAAAGCCGAAAGACCGCATCCTGCTAATGTCGACGCAGACGCAGCATCTATGCGAGCAGGTCGGCGTGTTTACGCCGAAATCGCGCGCGAAGACCAGTCTGTCTGCGGGCGAGGTGGGTTTTGTCATCGCCGGCATCAAGGAACTCAAGGCCGCGCGCGTCGGCGACACGGTGACGCTCGTCGAGCGGCCCGCGGCCGTTGCGCTCCCTGGATTCAAGGAGATCCAGCCGCAGGTGTTCGCCGGCCTGTATCCGATCGATTCGAACCAGTACGACGCGTTGCGCGACGCGCTGGAGAAGCTGCACCTGAACGACGCTTCGTTGCGCTACGAACCGGAATCGTCGCAGGCGCTGGGGTTCGGTTTTCGCTGCGGCTTTCTCGGCCTGCTGCATCTGGATATCGTGCAGGAGCGGCTCGAGCGTGAATACGGCATGGAACTCATCACCACCGCGCCGACGGTCATCTACGAAGTCATGCTGAACGATGGCACGCTGCTCGAAATCGAGAACCCGTCGAAATTGCCCGACCCGCCGAAGATCAGCGAAATACGCGAGCCGATCATTACCGCATCCATTCTGGTCCCGCAGGATTACGTGGGCTCCGTCATTACGCTGTGCACGCAGAAGCGCGGCGTCCAACGCAACATGCAGTATCTTGGACGGCAGGTGATGCTGACGTACGAACTGCCGCTCAACGAAGTGGTGATGGATTTCTTCGACAAATTGAAATCGGTCAGCCGCGGCTATGCTTCACTCGATTATGATTTCAAGGAGTTCCGCGCCGGCGACCTCGTCCGGCTGGATATACTTATCAACGGCGATCGCGTGGACGCGCTGTCGCTGATCGTGCATCGCGCGAACGCCCAGTATCGCGGCCGCGAGCTTGCACAGAAAATGCGTGAACTGATTCCGCGCCAGATGTTCGACGTCGCCGTGCAGGCGGCGATAGGCGCGCATATCATCGCGCGCGAAAATGTGAAGGCCCTGCGCAAGAACGTGCTGGCCAAATGCTACGGCGGCGACATTTCGCGCAAGCGCAAATTGCTTGAGAAGCAGAAAGCCGGCAAAAAGCGCATGAAGCAGGTCGGCAACGTCGAAATTCCGCAGGAAGCATTTCTCGCGATCCTGCAAGTGGAAAGCAAATGATGCGCAGCGAACTATCACACGGCCGGCGCCACCCATTACAGGAACCTAAATGAATTTTGCCCTGATCATGTTTTCGCTGCTCGTCGTGACCGGCGCGGTCTGCCTGCTCGATTACTACGTGCTGCGCCGGAGGCGCGCCGCGGGTGCGCCGGACCCGTGGTGGATAGAGTACCCAAAGAGTTTTTTCCCCGTAATACTCATCGTGTTCCTGCTGCGCTCGTTCCTCGTCGAGCCATTCAAGATTCCATCGGGCTCGATGCTGCCGACGCTCCTGATCGGCGACTTCATACTGGTCAATAAATTTACGTACGGCATACGCCTGCCGGTCATCAACAAGAAAGTTCTCGACGTCAATGCCCCGCAGCGTGGCGAAGTCATGGTCTTCCGTTATCCCGAGAACCCTTCGCTCGATTACATCAAGCGCATAGTCGGCGTGCCGGGCGACAAGATCACGTATCAGAACAAGCGGCTTGCGATCAATGGGGAGGAAATCAAAGTCGAACCCGACGGCCAGTACAACTATGTCGAGACCGGATTGAGTTTCGTGTCGACGCAGCGCCTGCAGGAATCGCTGGCGCCCGAGCACAAGCATGCCATCCTCATCAACAGCGACATTCCGACGCTGCGCAACTCGGACGTCCGGCGATTCCCTTTTCACGAGAATTGTGCCTACAATGAAGCGGGATTTACGTGCACGGTGCCGCCCGCACATTTCTTCATGATGGGCGACAATCGAGACAGCAGCAGCGACAGCCGCTACTGGGGTTTCGTGCCGGATGAAAACATCGTCGGCAAGGCGTTCATGATCTGGTGGAACTTCGACGAATTCAAACGGATCGGGCAATCGATAAAATGACAGGGGGCGTTATGAGAAAAAACCAACTCGGTGTAAGCCTGAGCGGTCTGCTCATGTTTTCGGTGGTGCTGATTTTTGTCTTGCTGCTTGGCTTCAAGCTGTTCAAGCCGTATAGCGAGTACTTTGCCCTGCAAAAGATTTTTCGCACGCTCGCGGTCAAACCCGAAGTCAGGAATGGCACGCGGCGCGATTTCACCGTGGCGTGGGCGCCTTATGCGCAAATTGAAGGCGTAACGGCGATCGGCGGCGATGACGTCGAGATTACGAAGGAAGGCACCAACGTCGTGCTGAGCGCCAGCTATCAGACCAAAGTGCCGCTGTTCAAGAACTTCGCCCTGCTGATCGATTTCCATCCGACCTCGGCCGCCAAAGGTCCTTGACCAGGCAAGAATGGCCCGTCACACTCTCGCTGACGCCACCGGTTACTCATTCGGCAATGCCGACCTGCTGCATCAGGCACTGACGCATCGCAGCCACGGCGCCGCGCATAACGAACGGCTGGAATTTCTCGGCGACGGCGTATTAAATTGCGTCGTCGCGGCGGAACTGTTCGCTCGTTTCGCGCATTTGCCGGAAGGCGGGCTGTCGCGCCTGCGCGCCAACCTCGTCAACCAGCAAAGCCTCTACGAAACCGCGCAGCAGATCGACCTCGGCAGCCAATTGCTGCTCGGCGAGGGCGAGATAAAGAGCGGCGGCGCGCAGCGCCCGTCGATACTGGCCGACGCGCTCGAAGCCTTGATCGGGGCCGCGTTCCTCGACGGGGGTTTCGCCGCGGCGCGTACGGTGGTGCTGAAGTTGTTTGAACGGCAATTCGAGACGCTCGATCCGAGCATTGTCGGCAAGGACCCCAAGACCCTGCTGCAGGAATTGCTGCAGGCGCGACGCATTGCGTTGCCGCTATATTCGGTGGTCGCCACCGCCGGCGAAGCGCACGAGCAGAGCTTCCGTGTCGAATGCGCCATCCCCGAACTGCGCATTCGCACGCAGGGAGAGGGCAGCAGCCGGCGCAGCGCCGAGCAAGTGGCGGCGCGCCGCGCGTTCGAAATAAGCAGTGTCAACGCGGGCAGCGTCAAATGAGCGAACCTACAGGAATGAAGATCAGCCCGTCAGCCGATGGATTTCGTGCCGGCTATATTGCGATTGTGGGGCGGCCCAACGTCGGCAAATCGACGCTGCTCAATCGGCTGGTCGGCCAGAAACTGAGCATCACGTCGCGCAAGGCGCAGACCACGCGCCAGCGCATCACCGGCATATTGACGCGGGCGGATGCGCAGCTCATGTTCGTCGATACGCCGGGCTTCCAGACGCGTCACACGAGCGCGCTGAACCGGCACATGAATCGCACCGTGACGCAGGCGCTCGCCGATGTTGATGTGATTGTGCTCGTCGTAGAGGCCGGGCGATTCAGCACGGAAGACCGCGCGCTGCTGGCGTTGCTGCCGCCCAAGCGCAGGGCGCTGCTTGTGATCAATAAAACCGACCGGCTCGCCGACCGCGGCTTGCTGCTGCCGTTTATCACGCAGGTGGCGGGCGAGTATGCATTCGCCGAAATCGTGCCGGTGTCCGCGTCGAAAGGGCACGGTGTCGACGAGCTCGCCACCACCATTACCCGCTACCTGCCGCAGCAGGCAGCGCTTTATGGCGCCGACGAGGTCACGGAATCGAGCGAACGTTTTCTCGCCGCCGAGCTGATCCGCGAGAAGCTGTTCCGTCTGCTCGGCGACGAGCTGCCGTACGCGAGCGCCGTCGTCATCGACAAGTTCGCACTCGAGGGAACCATGCGGCGCATCCACGCGTCTATCCTCGTGGACAAGGACAGCCACAAGGGCATTGTGGTCGGCGCCAAAGGCGCGCAACTGAAGGCGATCGGAACAAAAGCGCGTCTCGACATGGAAAAGCTGTTCGGTGGCAAGGTTCATCTCGAGCTCTGGGTCAAGGTCAAGCGCGGCTGGGCGGAGAATCAGCAGGTCATGAAGCAGCTCGGCTATGGCTGATGCAGGCAGGGCGCGCCACGACGCGGAACCCGCGTTCGTGCTGCACAGTTACCCGTTCCGCGAGACCAGCCTGATTATCGAAGTGTTCACGCGTAATTACGGGCGCGTGGCGCTGGTCGCGCGCGGTGCGCGCCGTCCGCGCTCGGCGTTGCGCGGCGTATTGCTCGCGTTTCAGCCGCTGCTGCTGACGTGGGGCGGCAAGGCCGAGTTGCGCACGCTGCACAAGGCGGAATGGCAGGGCGGGCTGCCCCAGTTGCAGGGCCGCGGCCTCCTGTGCGGTTTTTATCTCACCGAGCTAATGCTGAAATTGCTCGCGCGCGACGATGCGCACGAAGCACTCTATGCGACCTACCACGCCACACTCAGCGCGTTAAGCAATGGCGGCGACCACGCGGTAACGCTGCGCGGCTTCGAGCAGAGGCTGCTGCAGGAGGCGGGCTATGCGCTGACGCTCGATCGCGACGCTATAACGGGAGAGGAGATACGCGCGGGCGACGTCTATCATTATCAGCTCGAGCGCGGGCCGGTACGCGTCGGCCACAGCGCACGCGAGCCGGACGCGGGCGGTGCCGGTGAAAAGCGGTTAGAATTGGCCGGACAGACGCTGCATGACATGGCGCGCGGCGATTACTCGAGCGCGGTCACCCTGCAGCAAAGCAAGGCATTGATGCGCATGCTCATCAATCACTGCCTCGGCAACCAGACCCTCAATACCCGCCAGCTATTGAAAGACATGCAACAGCTATGACGCGTCTCAGCGTCAATCTCAACAAGATCGCGCTGTTGCGCAATCAGCGCACGCTCGGCATTCCAAGCGTCACGCGGGCGGCGACTATCGCGCTCGACGCGGGCGCGCGCGGCATCACAGTGCATCCGCGTCCCGATGGCCGCCATATACGCAGAACCGACGTTCGCGAGTTGTCCGACTTGCTCAAGGGGCGCGCGGATGCCGAGTTCAACATCGAAGGCAATCCCTTCGAGGGGCTGGTGGCCATTGCGCGCGAAGCCCTGCCTCAGCAGTGCACGCTGGTGCCCGACGACCCGGCCGCGTTCACTTCCGACCACGGCTGGGATATCGCCCGCGACGGTGCGCGCCTGCGGCCGCTGATCGCCGAGCTAAAAGCGCTGAAGATACGCGTAAGCCTTTTCATGGACCCGCTGCCGGAGGCAATGGCGGCGGTGCGCGAACTTGGCGCCGACCGCGTCGAACTCTATACGGAGCCCTATGCTACCGCGTTCGGTGGAGCGGAACAGCAATCGATGACGCAAACGTATGCCGCCGCTTCGCGCGCGGCTCAGGAAGCCGGTCTCGGCGTCAATGCGGGACACGATTTGAATCAGGCCAACCTGCCGCTGTTTCTGTCCACGGTGCCGCAGGTGCTCGAAGTCTCCATCGGTCACGCGCTCGTCGCCGACGCGCTGGAAACGGGCCTCGCCGCCACCGTGCGCGGCTATCTCGCTGCAATCGCGGCCGGGACGCGCGCATGATTTACGGCATCGGCGTCGATGTCGTGGAGCCGCATCGCGTCAAGCGGCTGCTCGATAAATATGGCGAGCGGTTTGCGCGCCGCGTGTTGACGCAGCGCGAATGGCCCGGTTACGCGAAAACCAGCAATCCGGTATTTTTCGTGGCCAACCGGTTTGCCGCCAAGGAAGCGTTTTCGAAAGCTATGGGCACGGGTTTCCGCTACCCGGTAACGTTGCAATGCATCAGCGTCGTGCCGGACCGGCGCGGCAAACCTGAATTGGAGTTTCATCCCAAGCTTGCCGCATTGATCGCCGCCGAAGGCATCGGCGGTCATTTCGTGACGATCAGCGACGAGAAAAGCCTGGCCTGCGCCTGCGTCGTGCTGGAGAAGCAATGAATCTGCCGCTGCAGTTAACGCATGGACCGGTGATGCTCGACGTTGCCGGTACCGAACTCACCGACAAAGACCGCAAGCGCCTTGCGCACTCGCTCGTCGGGGGCGTGATTCTGTTCGCCCGCAACTACGATTCGCC
>JBDSSV010000638.1:0-2520 GCA_039928535.1 Burkholderiales bacterium | reverse complement strand
AGGTCTTCACGAAAGAAGAAGGCGGCGCCGAGCATTGCCAGGGCGACAACCGGCAGTTCGGTTCAAACTACGTTGCCGACTGGCTCGCCGACGTGCTGAAGGCGACACCGCCGTCGCAGTTCAATAGCGCGACTTAACGGTGGATAAACGCATGGTGAATCGTGTTTGTATAACGATGGCAATGCTGGCGGCATGCGTCAGCGTCGCTGCGCAAAGCTATCCGGCTAAAGCCGTGCGCGTGGTCGTCCCGTACAGCCCCGGCGGTCCGCTCGATGACGTCATGCGCGTGGTGGGCCACCGACTCACGGAAATGTGGGGACAGTCCGTATTGGTAGACAATCGTACCGGCGCCGGCGGCAGCATAGGCGCCGACTTCGTCGCCAAGTCTGCGCCCGACGGCTATACATTGCTGCTCGGCAACGCGGGCCCGATGACCATCAATCCGGGACTGCAGAAGAAACTCGGATACGACGTGCAGCGCGACTTCACGCCGGTAACGCAGATGACGGCCTCGCCGATGGTGCTGGTCGTGCATCCGTCGCTGCCGGTGAAATCGGTGCCGGATCTTGTGCGGCTCGCCAAAGCGCGGCCCGGGCAACTCGTCTACGCAACCGCAGGTGTCGGCAACCTGCAGCATCTGGCCATGGAGGACGTGCAGGCGCGCGCCGGCATTCGCATGAACCACGTGCCGTACAAGGGTGCGCCGCCGGCGTTGATTGACGTCATGTCGGGGCAGATCGATCTCATGTTCGCGAACATTGTCGGCGTGCTGCAGCACATAAAAACCGGCAAGGTGCGTGCGGTCGCGGTATCGTCGGCCAGGCGCGCTGCCGTGCTGCCCGACGTGCCGAGCGTCGCGGACAGCTTTGCCGGGTTTAATGCCACCGGCTGGACCGGTGTATTTGCCCCTGCCGGGACACCGAAAGAAGTCATTAACAAATTGCATGCCGATATTACTGCCGTGCTTGCACGTGCCGACATCCGCGAGCGTTTCACCGACCAGGGCGCGGAAGTGGTGGCGGGCTCTTCCGACCAGCTCGGTGCTTTCGTGCGCGCGGAAAGCGCGCTTTACGCGAAAATCATTCGCTCTTCCGGTATCAAAGTCGATTAATACTGCACCGAATTCCTGGAGGATAAATGCACACAGCCATAAAACTTTCGTTGACGGCATTCATTGTATTTGCCGCGCCGGCATTCGCCGCCGGTTTTCCGGACAAGCCCGTGCGCCTGATTGTGCCTTATCCGCCCGGCGGTGGTAACGATACGATCTCGCGCCTGCTTGCGCCAAAATTCACCGAGAGCACCGGGCAGCCGCTCATTATCGACAACCGGCCCGGTGCGGGCACGACCATAGGCACCGCGCTGGCGGCGCGCGCGGCACCTGACGGCTATACGATAGTGATGTCGTCGGTGGCGACGCACGCGATGGCGCCGCAGTTATATGCGAACCCCGGCTACGATCCGCTCAAGGATTTCTCGGCAGTTACGCTGCTCGCGACCACGCCGATGCTGCTCGCTGTGAGCGCGGTGACGCCGTACAAATCGTTGCAGGATGTGATCGCCGCCGCCAAAGCGAGTCCCGGCAAATTAAGCTACGCATCCGGTGGCAACGGCACGCCGCCGCATCTGGCCGCCGCGATATTCAGCGAGAAAACCGGCGTCCAGATGGTGCACGTGCCGTACAAGGGCAGCGGTCCGGCGCTCGTCGACGTGATGTCGGGCCAGATCGCGATGATCATTGATACGGCAGCGTCGGTGACGCCGCATATACGTTCCGGAAAGCTGCGCGGCATCGCGATCACCGGCAAGCGGCGCTGGCCGGATCTGCCGGAAGTGCCAACGTTCGCCGAGGGCGGCATGACGGATTACGAAGCCAGCTCGTGGTACGCAATACACGCGCCGGCCGGCACGCCCAAGGCAATCATTGCCAGGCTGAACGCCGAACTCGCGCGCATCGTGAAACTGCCGGATGTCAGCGAGCGGCTGCGCCTGATGAGCGCGGAGGCGGTCGGCGGTTCGCCCGAGCAGCTCGATGCGTTCGTCAGGAGCGAAGCGGCGAAGTGGGGCAAGGTTATCAGGGCGCTCAATTTGAGAGTGGATTGAATATGGAGGCCCCCGTACGTGTCGATGTAGAAGATCTCATCGATTTTGCCACTGCGGTCTATACCGGCGCCGGCGTGCCCGAAGCCGACGCGCACCTGGTTGCCGATACCCTTGTGCAGGCGGACGCCTGGGGCCACCAGTCGCATGGCGTGCTGCGCCTCGGCTGGTATCTCGACCGCATCAAGAACGGCGTGATGAAACCGGTGACGCAACCCGAATTCGTGGTCGACGCCGGCACGGTGGCGGTGATCGACGGCCACGACGGCGTCGGCCATGTGGTCACGGCGCTTGCCACGCGCGAAGCGATCAAGCGCGCGAAGGTGCACGGTCTGGGCGCGGTCGGCGTGCGCATGTCCAACCATTTCGGCACCTGCATGTACTACACCCGCATGGGCACGCAGGAAGGTTGTGCGATGT
>JBDSSV010000637.1:0-6734 GCA_039928535.1 Burkholderiales bacterium | reverse complement strand
TGTCGAGCAATACGAGGTCAGGGCGCCCTTGCGAGCGTTGAGCGCGCGCCTGGCCGGCATTTTCGGCGAGCCGCACTTGATAGCCTTCGTCGCGCAGGATTTCCGACAGAAGCTCGCGAATCCCGACTTCATCATCAACAACTAAAATTTGCTGCATAACTCCATCCAGCTGTGGTTTCGTTCAGTTTGGCCCATGTGCAGTCACGCCCGTGCTGCGGTTTTTACCGCGGCAAGCTGCATCGCCGCGGCCGGAAAATGCAGCGTGACGCGTGCCCCGTGCGGCGACACATTCGCAACTTCAACGCTGCCGCCGTGTTCTTCGATGATTTTTTTCACGATCACCAGGCCCAAGCCGGTGCCTTTCGGCTTGGTCGTCACGTACGGCTCAAACGCTCGCTGCATTAGCTCGTGCGGAAAACCGCCGCCATTGTCGGAAATCTTCACGCACATGCCGTCGGCGCGCGGCTCCGTGCGCACCACTATACGCGGGTTCTCGGCGTCGGCGAGAGCATCTTCCGCATTCTGCAGAAGGTTGTGGATGACCTGGCGCAGCTGCGCGGGATCGCCGACGATGCGCGGCAGATTGGCTGCAAGCTCGACCTGCAGCCGCCCCGCGAGAGATTCGTAAAGCATCAAAACGTCGCGCATCAGTTCGTTGAAGTCGAGCTCCTGGCGCGTCGGTTCGGGCATGCGCGCATATTGACGAAATGCCTCGACCATATTTTTGAGCGCGCCGACCTGGTTGACGATGGTCTGGGTCGAACGCTTGAGCATGTCGGCATCGGCGGGCGCGAGCCGCGCGGCGAGCTTGTGCTGCAGGCGTTCTGCCGACAGTTGTATCGGCGTAAGGGGATTCTTGATTTCGTGCGCGAGCCGCCGCGCGACTTCCGTCCACGCGGCGTCGCGCTGCGCCTGCAACACGTGGGTTATGTCGTCGAATACGACGACATAACCCGTGCCGCTGCCGGCCGGCAGGCGCGTGCCGCGCAGCAACAGCATCTGGTTGCCACCTTTGCCCGCGCGTTCGATTTGTTTTACCCATTCGTTGCCGGCGCCGGCGCGAAACGCCGCGGCTACGGCGGCGGCGAGTTCTTTCAATACCGGCACGTGTTCGTGCCAGTTCGCAATCTCGACTCCGTCAAGGCGCGCTAAATCGGCATCGAGTATCGCTGACGCGCTGTGGTTGAAAGAGCGCAGCCGCAATGTTTCATCGAACGCCAGCACGCCGGCCGACAGGTTGGCCAATATGCTTTGCACATAGGTGTGCGCGTCCGCCAGTTGCGCCTGGTTGCGTTCGGCGGCGCCGCGCGCTTCCGCGAGCTGCTGGCGCATCGTGTTGAAGGACTGCGTCAATACGCCGAGCTCATCGCCGCTCGCCACGGTTTCGCGCTGGCTGAAGTCGCCCTGCGCGACGGCGCGGGTGCCTTCGACCAGGAAACTCAGCGGCGCGGACAGCCGCTCGCTCAGCACAAATGCGAGGGACAATGCGGTGAGCAGCGCCAGCAGCAGGGTCAGCGTCAGCGTAATCCCGTAAAGCCGCTTCAGCCCCTGGCGCGCCAGCAACAACTCCTGATACTCGCGCTGGCCCGTTTGCACGATTTCGGCATCGAGCGCAAGTTGCTGCGGCACGGGCTGCAGGAGTTGCAGCACGCGCATGTCCTCCGCCAGGCTGAAGGTGTGCACCGGGATCAGCACGCGCAGATACAGACCTTTGTCCGAAATGGCTTCGACCGCGCTGTAGACGCGCTGCTGGCGCAACTGGCGCAGTACGTTGGCGCTGGGCAGGTCGGGTATGAGGCCGGTGCGTTCGCTGCCGGAATAGACGATGATTTTTCCGCGCGCGGTAAACAGTGTTGCGTCCTGCACGCCGGCCTGCTCGCGCAGCATGTTCAGCGCGGCAATGTGTTCGCTCGACGGCCGCACGGCCAGCGACAGCGCCATAGTGTCGGCTTTCTTGGTCAGATCCTTGAGCAGGTTGTCGAGCGTCGTGCGGCCCAGATTGAGCCCGCCTTCGAGCGCTTTCTCCACGCGCACGTCAAACCACGTTTCGATGCTGCGCGCGACGAACTGCACCGATACCCCGTACACCAGCACGCCCGGCAACACCGCGACCAGCGTAAAGAGCAACACGAGCCGCAGCGTCAGTTTGGCGCCGAACACGCCGGCTTTGAGCTTCTGGCGCAATGCGTACAACTGATAGCCGAGCAGCGCGGCAAGACAGACCGCAAGCCCGCCGTTCAGCGCTAGTAACAGCGGGTAGTGCTGCGCAAATAACGCGGTATTGGCGCTCGCGGTCGCCAGCAGGTAGAGCGTCACTGCGCCAACGACGGCGCAAACGATCAGCAGATATTTCACGGTAACGCTGCTCAGCGCCAGGGCCAGCGTGGACGCGTCGCGCGTCATGGCGTCACGCTCCAGCGATACCAATCGGAACCGAAATTCCAGTCACGCGATGCCAGCGCGTTCAACTGAAAGGGTTTCGGCAGTTGCGACACGTCAAGCCGCATGCGCACGCCCGCCGTATAGGTGCTGCCTTTGTTGAGCGTGCCGGGTTCGAGCACCTGACGCCGGCGTACGCGCGACAGGAAGTCAAGCGCTTCGGTCAATGAGACGAAATTCTGGAATAAGGAGCCCAGACCGAGGCGGTACTGGCGCGTCAGTGCGTTATAGGCGAGACGATATTGTTGCTGGTTATTGAGCACCTTTTCGCTCAGCCAGTACCAGCGCGGACGGATGACTTCGAATTCGAGCAGAAAGTAGAGCGGCACCCCTTTATTGAGCGCGTCTTCGAGCGTCGGATTGAGGGCGATTTCAAAGTCGGCCTCGAGGAAGTAGCCTTCTTCGCCCGCCACCAGCGCCGCGTTGCGGACCTCGATGCCTTCAGCGCGCGCCCCCGTCCCCATGACGAGCAACAGCGTGCACGCAAAAAGCGCGAGCAGGCGGCTATATTTTCTGGAGCAGTGCGTAAAAAAAGCCATCATGCTCACTATTAGGCAGCAACTGGCCGTCCTTAATGTCAGGCAGCAACTGGCCGTCCGGTGTCCCTTCCAAGGCATTTACTCCGCATAGTGGCAGCAGTTTGGCATCGGCGTGCCGCGTCAGAAAATCGGCTACCTGCAGTGCGTTCTCTTCCTGGAAAATCGAGCACGTTGTATATAGCAATTTACCACCACTGGCCAGCAATCGCCACAGAGCATCGAGCATGGTTTTCTGCTCGGCCGCGAACTGCGGGATGTCGCTGGCGCGGCGCAACCATTTGATGTCCGGATGCCGCCGCACGACGCCCGACGCGCTGCACGGGGCATCGGCGAGTATGCGGTCAAACGACTTGCCGTCCCACCAACTGCCAACGTCATTCGCGTCGGCGGCGAGCAATTTCGCGTCGCCGCCGAGCCGTTCGAGATTCTGGCGCACGCGCTCCAGCCGCGCGGCATCGCGGTCGAGCGCGGTGATTGCGACATCGGCGATTTCCAGCAGATGCGTGGTCTTGCCGCCCGGCGCCGCGCACGCGTCCAGCACGCGCATGCCGTTCTGGGCGTCGAGTAACGGCGCCGCTTGTTGTGCCGCCGCATCCTGGACCGACACCAGGCCGTCGGCGAATCCGGGTATGCGCTCGACCCCTACGGGGCGCGCGAGAGTCACGCCGTCGGCGCCAACCGGACTCGCCGCAACCTCGTCTTGTGCGAGTCGCGCGAGATAGGCTTCACGCGAAATGCGTCGCCGGTTTACGCGCAGGGTCAGCGGTGGATGCAGGTTGCCCGCGACGAGAACCTCCGCAAACCGCTGCGGATATTGTGTGCGCAGCTTGTCTATCCACCACGCCGGGTAAGCATAGCGACCGCTGTCGGCGAGCGCCGCCTTCGCCAGCAGGGATTCGCGCTTGCGCAAAAAATTACGCAATACTGCATTGATGAGGCCCGCCGCTTGCGGTTTACCGAGCGTGGCCGCGCAGCGTACCGCGTGATCGACGACCGCGTAGGGCGCCGCGCGCGTGTATTGCAGCTGGTACAGGGCTACGAGCAGCAGCCAGCGCAAAGCGTCGTCGTGCACCGACTTGGTCAGCAGCTGCGCGAGCACCGCCTCGAGCTGAATGCCGAACCGCAGGGTGCCGTAACAAAGATCGGTTACAGTCGCGCGTTGCTGTGCGGTGAGCTGCGGATGGCGCGGCCAGACGGCCGCGAGCGCTATGTTTAAATTACGACCGCCGGCGACTGCCGCGACGATTGCGCTGGCAAGCCGCTGGATTTCGAGCACGGCTTGCGCGCTAGCTCAACGCGCCAACGCCATCAGACGTGCAATGCGCTCGCGCGTCGCCGGATGCGTGCTGAACAATCCGGCGATGCCTCCGCCGCTCAATGGATTGATGATCATCATCTGCGCCGTCTCCGGATGCTGCTCGGCAGACGCCATCGGCACGCCCTGGGCGTAGCGCTCGATTTTTTCAAGCGCGGTCGCGAGCGCCTGCGGATCCCCGGAAATTTCAGCGCCGCCGCTGTCCGCGCCGAATTCGCGCGCGCGCGATATCGCAAACTGGATGAGCATCGCCGCGATCGGTGCTACGATCATTACAATCAGCGCGACCACCGGATTTGGCCGATCGCCGTCCCGGCCGCCGAACAACGATCCAAAATGCGCCAGCGCGGAAATCGCCCCTGCCATGGTCGCAGCAATGGTGGAGGTGAGAATGTCGCGGTTCTTGACGTGCGTGAGTTCGTGCGCCATCACCCCGCGCAACTCGCGCGCCGTGAGCAACTGCAGAATCCCGGTGGTCGCCGCCACCGCCGCGTGCGCGGGATTGCGCCCGGTGGCGAACGCGTTCGGTTGCGCTTCATCGATCACGTAGACTTTCGGCATTGGCAATCCGGCATTGGCTGCAAGCTCCTTTACGATTCCGTAAAATTGCGGCGCAGCAGCGGCATCAACCTCGCGCGCGCCGTACATGCGCAGCAACATCTTGTCGGAAAACCAGTAGGCGAAAAAATTCATGCCGCCGCCAAGCACCAGCGCCACCAGCATGCCTTGAGCCCCGCCAATCGCCGCGCCGACGATGCCGAACAACGCAACGACCGCTGCCATCAGTAACGAAGTTCTGAACCAGTTGCCAAGCATAAATTCCTTTGCCGGAAAAGCGTGTTATTCCACCTAGCTAAATAGGCTCGATCCGCCTGATTTCAAGGCCCTAGCCGCGCGCCAGCCGTGAGCGCCGAGCCACCAAGGAACGCAGCGACACCCAAGCGCTTTGCGCCTGCTTTCTGCAACTCGACGATTTTGACAGCGCCGGCACCGGCGGTGACGAGCACGCCATTGGGGTCCGCGCGCACAACGGTGCCCGGCGTGCCTGCGGCATGCGCCATTGGTTGCGCGCGCCAAATCTTGAGCGCAGTTCCATTCCACGTCGTCGCCGCGCCCGGTGAGGGGTCGAATGCGCGGACCTGACGGCAGATATCAGTTGCGCTGCGCGACCAGTCGATCAAGGCATCGGCCCTCGAAATTTTTTCGGCATACGTCGCGAGGGCCCCGTCCTGCACGCGCGGCGGCGGGTTTTCCCGCAGCACCCGCACCAGCGCGCGCGCACCGAGCTGCGCAAGCTTGTCGTGCAGTGTTTGCGTGGTCGCGTCGTCACCGATGGCTATGCGCTCCTGCAGCAGAATGTCGCCGGTATCGAGGCCCTTGTCCATTTGCATGATAGTGACACCCGTCTCGCTATCGCCTGCCAGCAGCGCCCGTTGTATTGGCGCAGCACCGCGCCAGCGTGGCAACAGCGATGCGTGAATATTGATGCAACCGCGTAGCGGAATAGCGAGTACCGGCGCCGGCAGCAGCAAGCCATAAGCTGCGACCACGATCGCATCCGCGCCCACCGCGCGCAACATTTCCACAACATCGGGATGTTGCAGGCTTGGCGGCTGTGCAATTGGCAATTGATGCACTTGGGCCCGTGCCTTGACTGCACCGGGCACGGTATGCAGCCCGCGCCCTGACGGACGATCGGGCTGGGTCAATACCAGCGCGATCGCGACCCCGCTTTCCACCAGGTAATCGAGCGCGAGCGCGGCAAATTGTGGAGTGCCGGCAAATATTAATTTCATGGACCGCCGAAAGTTAGCGCCACGCGCCTAGTTGGCACAAGACCCGCGCGGCAAATGTACGCGCTCGATGATTACATCACCTGGCGTTTTTGCTTTTTTAATCTCGCCAGTATGCGCTGTTGTTTAAGACGCGATAAATAATCGACGAATACCTTGCCGTCGAGGTGATCCATCTCATGCTGTATGCACACGGCCAGCAGTCCTTCGGCATCGAGCGTAAAGCGGCGGCCCTGCGCGTCGAGCGCGCCGACGGAAATCGTCTCGGCGCGCGCGACCTTTTCAAAAATGCCGGGCACGGACAGGCAACCTTCTTCGCAGGTGGCAGCGCCGCTACTCGAGAGAATCTCGGGGTTGATGAAAACCTGCAGTTGATCGTGCGTTTCGGAGATATCGACAATGATCAGGCGGCGGTGATCGTCCACTTGGGTAGCCGCGAGGCCGACTCCCGGTGCCGCATACATCGTCTCCGCCATGTTTCTGATTAATCTGCGGATTTCGTCGTTTACGGCCGATATCGTTACGGCTACGGTATAGAGCCTGGGATCGGGGTATTGAAGGATAGGCAATAAAGCCATAAGTCTTGCTAATTTAACAAATTACAGGCACAATTTAAACTAATATCTACATGTCGGCCGATCTGGGGGC
>JBDSSV010000636.1:0-3524 GCA_039928535.1 Burkholderiales bacterium | reverse complement strand
GTTTCTGCTGCTCGATTACGCGGGCCCGGCGACGTTTCCGCCGACCACCGAGCGCAAAGGTGTGGGCGAGCATCCTCACCGCGGCTTCGAGACGGTGACTATCGTCTACGCGGGTGAAGTCGAGCATCGCGATTCTTCGGGTGGCGGCGGCATCATCGGCCCCGGCGACGTGCAATGGATGACGGCCGCCGGCGGTCTCGTGCATGAGGAATTTCATGGCCCGGCGTTTGCGAAAAAAGGCGGCGCGTTCGAAATGGTGCAACTGTGGGTGAACCTGCCGGCCAAAGATAAATTGGCGCAGCCCGGCTATCAGGGCATCACGAACGCGCAGATCCCGCGCGTTGAACTGGCTGACGGCGCGGGTTCCGTGCGCGTGATTGCGGGCGACTATGACGGCAATGCGGGGCCCGCCCGCACGTTCAGCCCGATCAACGTGTGGGATGTGAATCTCAACGCGGGCCAGCGCACGACGTTTAAAGTGCCGGCCGGTTACACGACGGCGCTCTTTGTCATGTGCGGCAAACTGCGTCTTGTCGATGGCGAAACGGTCGGTGAAGCGGAAGTGGCGGTGCTCGAGCGAGCGGGCGAGGAATTTTCGATCGAAGCCGTCGAGAACACCACGCTGCTCGTATTGAACGGGGAGCCGTTCGCGGAACCGGTGGTCGGTTATGGTCCGTTCGTGATGAACTCGCACGCTGAAATCCAGCAGGCGATCGAGGATTTCGAGAACGGCAAGATGGGCCGCATCGCCGAAGCGGTGCATTGACGGTTGAACGTAAGCGGCGCGCATCAAGGCGCGTTGTGTATACTGGCGCGCATCTTTCGCCCTTGCGCCTGGCGAAAGATGCGTTTGCCATCCGGGTGGACGCAATCGCGGATACCCGAGCCATGCGATCAATCAAACTTGCAACGATATATCTTGCCGCGGTGTGCGGCTGCTGTGCTGCCGTGCAATGCATGGCGCAGGCGTATCCGAATAAAACCGTGCGAGTCATCACGCCGTGGCCGACCGGCGGCCTCACCGACGTTGTCGGGCGCCTCATCTTCCAGAAAATCTCGGAGACCGCGGGCCAGCAGTTTGTCATCGACAACCGCGCCGGCGCTTCCGGCACGATAGGCGCCGACATCGTCGCCAAGTCCAAGCCCGACGGTTACACGCTGATGGTGCATTCGACCACCCACGTCGGCAATCCGCATATCTACAAGCAACTGCCGTACGACACGCTGAAGGATTTCGTCGGTATCGGGCTCCTGTCCGCGCAGAGCGGGTTGCTGGTAGTGCATCCGTCGCTGCCGGTGAAATCTGTGAAGGAACTCATCGCGTTCGCGAAAGCACACCCGAACGAAATTTTGTACGCATCATCCGGCAGCGGCAGCTTCTCGCATCTGGCGATCGCGCTGCTGACGTCGATGACGAAGACGCAGATGACGCACGTGCCATACAAAGGCGGCGGGCCGGCGACGACCGCCATTGTTTCGGGCGAAACGCAGTTTCTCGTCGGCAGCCCGGCTGCGGTGGTCACTCAGCTCAATGCGAAGCGCCTGCGTCTGCTCGCGGTGAGTTCGGAGTCGCGCCTTACGCAGTTTCCAAACGTGCCGACGGTGGCCGAAGCGGGAGTGCCGGGTTATGAATTCCGCGGCTGGGTCGGCGTATTCGCACCTGCCGGTACGCCGAAAGCGGTCGTCGATTGGGTCAACGCCGAGATCAAGAAGGCGCAGACCAGTCCCGATATGCAGGCGCGGCTCGAGCCGTTCGAACCCTGGTATATGACGCCCGAGCAGACCGCGGCCCGCATCAAGGCTGACTACGAGAAGTACGGTTACCTGATCAAGCTCACAGGCACGAAGCTCGAATAACGCAAGCGGCTACTGCAGTACCTCGTCGCCCTGGCGCAGGACGCGCCGCGCAAAATAATGAAACGTCGCGCCAATTGCCTTGGGTTTTAACCGGTAATCGTGCGCTTCGCGCGCGTGTTCCGGCTTGATCGCCTTGATCGGGCCGATCGCGCGCGCCATGAGCTGCATGCGCGCCGCGCGCTCGATGAAAATCGCGAGCACGGCCGCCTCTTCGATATTGATGCAGGCGGTGAGCTGGCCATGGTGCGCGAGCAGGATCGCACGCTTGCTGCCGATCGCCTTGGTGATGATCTCGCCTTCCTCATCGCCGATCGGCACGCCCGGCCATTCCGCGAGAAACGCGACGTCTTCATAGAACATCGAGGTGTCCATGTGCGCAATCGCGAGCTCTTCGCCGACGATCGACAGCGCCGAGCAATAAGGCGGATGTGTGTGGATGATGGCGTTCACTTCCGGACGGTGGCGGTAAATCCACAGGTGGAAGCGGTTCGAGGGATTGACCATGCCATCGCCTTCGAGCAGGTTCAGGTCGTCGTCCACCAGCACCATGTTGGACGCCTGCGCTTCATCGAAGCCCAGTCCAAAGCTCAGCATCCAGTACGTGCCGGGCTTTTCGCCGCGCGCCGTGATCTGCCCGGCAAGCGCGGATTCGTGGCCTTCGTCGGCGAGTATGCGGCAGGTCAGCGCGAGTTTTTGGCGCAGCGTCCAGGTCGGCGTGCGCAGATACTTCTGCATGCGCTCGCTGGTAATTTTGTGGTATTCGCTTTTGGGCCTTATTACAGCGCTCATGGTTCCTCCTTAAACGGATGACGGTTGCGTGTTCAGTTGACGCGCGCGCCCGAGGCTTTGGCGGCCTGGCTCCATTTGGCCAGCTCGCTGTTCACGAAATCGCCGAGCTGCTCGGGTGAACCGGTAACGACCTCGGTGCCCTGCGTGCGCAGGCGGTCGCGCATGTCCGCGGCGTTGAGGGCGCGAACCGTTTCAGCGTTCAGACGCGCGATTGCGGTACGCGGCGTCGACGCCGGTGCGAACAGCGCGTACCAGTTCGACGCGATGATGCCGGGATAACCCGATTCGGCGAAGGTCGGCACGTCGGGCAGGAGCGGCGAACGTTGCGCGCTGGCTACGGCCAGCGCACGCACGCGCTTCGCCTCGATGAACGGCTGCAGCGCCAGCATGGTCTCGAACAGCAGCGAAACTTCGCCGCTGATGAGGCTAGCGATCGCCGGCGCGCCGCCTGTGTAGGGCACGTGCACCATGTCGATTTTCGCGGTGGTCTTGAACAACTCTCCGGTCAGATGGAAGAGATGCCCGTTGCCCGCCGACCCGAAACTCAATTGGCCCGGCCGCGCTTTCGCGAGGGCGACGACGTCCTTGACCGTGCGCGCCGGCAGCGATGGGTGCGCGACGAACACCGTAGTCACCGAGACGAGCAGCGCCACCGGCGCGAAATCTTTCACCGTGTCGTAGGGCAGCTTCGAATAGACGCTCGGGTTGATCGTGTGACTCGTTGGCGTGAGCAGCAGGGTGTAGCCATCGGGCGCGGCTTTCGCGACAGCGTCGCTGCCGATGATGCCGCCGGCGCCGGGACGATTGTCGACGATGAACTGCTGGCCCATCGCCTGCGTGAGCTTTTGCGCGATCATGCGCCCGACGATGTCGGTGCC
>JBDSSV010000635.1:0-10559 GCA_039928535.1 Burkholderiales bacterium | reverse complement strand
AGGTCGAGCAGCTTGCCGGCGGCCTTCGCCTGGGCTTTCGTCATCTGCATCTGCCCCAGCAGGGCGGCCGTCGTCCATTCCTTGCTCTGCCCAACGGCCTTCGCCAGCTTGGCCCACGACAACCCTTTTTTGATTCTCGCCATCACCACCAGTTCGGTGACCTGAGCGCGGTTCATAACGTTCATGCCTCTCTCTCCTTTTTGACAGTATGGTGCCCGTTGCAAAATCAGTTTCTGATGCCGGCGACCACCGATGGCGCCGTCGCGCGCGGCTGGACTAGCGATACGGGAATCGCCGGCGTCACCGCAGGCAGCCCCGGCGTTACGAGCAGAGGATTCCGCGGGTCATAACCGGGCGGCGGCTGCTCGGTGAACTCTTTGGACCGGCTGACGAGAAAATCGACCAGGTGATTGCGGATCGGGTAGTACTGCGGGTCCTTGTGTATCGTGTGGCGGCTGCGATCGCGCGGCAGCGTGTTGACGACGATTTCCGCGATGCGCGCGTTCGGGCCGTTCGACATCAGCATGATCTTGTCAGCGAGCAGGATCGCCTCGTCGACGTCGTGCGTGATCATGAACACGGTCTGGTGGGTGGCGGCGCAGATTTTCAGGAGCTCGTCCTGGATCACGCCGCGCGTCAGCGCATCGAGCGCACCGAACGGCTCGTCGAGCAGCAGCATCTTGGGTTCGATTGCGAACGCGCGCGCGATGCCGACCCGCTGCTTCATGCCGCCGGACAGTTCCGCCGGCTTCTTGTCCTCGGAGCCGGTCAGCCCGACCATGTCGAGATAACGTTGGCAGATCTCGTCGGTTTTGGCGCAGTTCGCGTCGCGCCAGCGCGATTTCACCGCGAATTCGACATTTTTCTTGGCGGTGAGCCATGGCATCAGCGCATGGCCCTGGAACACCACACCGCGATCGAGACTGGGGCCGGCCACTTCGCGGCCTGCCATGATCACATTACCGTCGCTCGCTTCGTCCAGCCCGGCCAGAATATTGAGTATGGTCGATTTACCGCAGCCCGAGTGACCGACGATGCACACGAACTCGCCTTTGTCGATCGAGAAGTTGACCTCGTCGAATACCACGAAAGGCGCGCCGCCGCGCGGCGGCACAAACGATTTTTTCAGGCCTTCGACCTTGAGAAATTCCACGCGCGGTGCCTTACTCGGGGTAGGTGACGGCGCGCGCGAGTCGCGCGAGGATTTGGTCCAGCACCATGCCGACCAGGCCGATCAGCAGGATCGCGCACAGGATGTTACTGATTGAAAGATTGTTCCACTCGTTCCACACGAAGTAGCCGATGCCGGTGCCGCCGACCAGCATTTCCGCGGCGATAATCACCAGCCACGCGATGCCGACCGAGATGCGCATACCGGTCATGATGGTAGGCGCCGCCGCCGGCAAAATCACCCGGAATGCTTTGCGCATCGGCGTCACTTCGAGCGTGCGCGCGACATTGAGCCATTCGCGCCGCACCGCCGACACGCCGAACGCGGTATTAATGAGCATCGGCCATAGCGAACAGATGAAAATCACGAATATTGACGACGTCACGCTGTCCTTGATCGTATACAGCGCCAGCGGCATCCAGGCCAGCGGCGAAATCGGTTTCAAAATCTGGATGAAAGGGTCGAACGCCCGGTAGAGCAGCGGCGACATCCCGATCAGGAAGCCCAGCGGAATCGCCACCAGCGCGGCGAGACCGAAGCCGAGCATCACACGGCCGATCGAGTAGGAAATCTGGATGCCGATTCCCTGGTCATTGGTGCCTCGCACGTAAAACGGGTCCTTGGCGTGCTCCCACAATTTCACCGCCACATCCTTGGGTGACGGCATCGCTGTTTTCTGTCCGCTCGCGGCAGCCGAGCCCACCATCTTCGCGTACTCGGAGTCGGCCGCCTGCGTCCCGCCGCTGGGCAGAGTCGCCCCGTGCCAGACCGCGAGGAACAGCGCGAACATGAGGATCGACAACAGGGCCGACGCGAGGCGGCCGGAACGTGGCATCGTTCAACTCCTCTTGATGGCGAAGCCGGCGATATAGGCATCGGGCTTGGACGGATCGAATTCCTTGCCCATGACCGAGAACTTCTTGCTGCTTGTTGCCGGCGCTTTCATACCGGCTTCTTTCATAATTTTCGCGGCGTCGGTCGCGAGGAAAACTTCGCGCGCGACCTTGGCGTAATCGATGTCGCCCTTGACCTGGCCCCAGCGCTTCATCTGCGTCATGATCCACACCGCAAACGAATGCCACGGGAACGGATCGAAGTCAATGCGATTGGGCACCTTGAGAATATTGCCGAGCCCGTCCGCGTAGGTGCCGGTCAACACCTGCTCGACCACCGTCACCGGCTGATTGAGAAAATTCGCCGGCGCGATGGCTTCCGCGATCTGCTTGCGATTTTCCGGCTTCGCCGCAAATGCGGTGGCGTCCACGATGGCCCGCAGCAACGCGCGATAGGTGTTTGGCGCACTGGTAACAAATTCCTTGCTGGCGGCGAACGCGCAGCACGGATGGCCGTCCCACATCTCTTTGGTGAGCAGATGAATAAAGCCCACGCCGTCAAACACCGCGCGCTGGTTGACGGGGTCGGGCGCCAGGAAGCCGTCGATATTGTCCGCGCGCAGGTTCGCCACCATTTCGGGCGGGGGTACCGAGCGGATCTGCACATCCTTGTCCGGGTCGATGCCGTGCTCGGCGAGGTAGTAACGCAACAGGTAGTTATGCATCGAGTAGTCGAAAGGCACCGCGAACTTGAAGCCTTTCCACTGCTTGGGATCGCGTTTGTCCTTGTGTTTAACCGCCAGCGTGATGGCCTGGCCGTTGATGTTTTCGATCGCCGGCACCGTGTAGGGAATCGGGTTAGAACCGGCGCCCAGCGTGATCGCCAGCGGCATCGGCGACCGCATGTGGGCGGCGTCGTATTCCTTGTTCAACGTCTTGTCGCGAACGACGGCCCAGCCAGCGGTTTTGACGACGTCGACGTTCAAGCCCTGGCGCGCGTAAAAACCCATCGGCAGCGACATGATGATCGGGGTGGCGCAGGTGATCGGGATGAAACCGATTTTGAGCGATTGTTTCTCCAGCTTGCCGGTCTGCGCGAATGCCTCCTTGGCCGCGCCGAGCGGGAAAAATGTCGAAATGGCCGACATCGCAGTGCCGGCGCCCACCGCGCGCAGGAATCGCCGGCGCATGTCGTCGTGCGGAAACAGCGCACGCATCACGGCTGACTCAACCACGCGCGCCTGCAACTCTGCGCTGCCGCTTTCGAGCTGATCGCCCCCGGCGCCCGCGTCATGCTCAGCCTGAGTGGAATGCCGGCCGCAGGCGCAACCCGCAGTCAGCCTGATATTCGGGTCGTACGGGTTCATGAAACCGGACATACTTGCCTCCGCTGAAATTATTTGGTGCAGCTATCAGCAGGATGCATACCAGTCTGTCGCGCGGCCGCGGGCAAATAGAATGAGTGAGCTGTTTTCATTGGCGAATCCGTCTGCTCCCGGCTTGGCCGCGGTATGCATCAGTCATCTGCCAACGGCAGCTGCCGCACGCTATTAGTGCAATGCGCACCCGAATCGGGCGCCTCGGTGGTCGAATCGCGACTCAACCGCTAAAATCACAGCTTTTGAGATCGCGTTTTCGGACGCCGTCGAAGCGTTTGTTAACGTCTCACCCGCGCGGCGAACCGGCCGCCGGCCAACCGCTGAAGATCATAATGAGCCGGATAGCGACAGTGGACATCGCGCAGTGGACCGAGGCACTCGCCCCCGCCGCCACGGTCGCCGCCACGCGCGAACTCGAAAGCGGCAACGTGTTGTTCCTGCCGCGGCTCGAATTCACCCTGACAGAGAGCGAACGCCGTTTTCTGTCGCCGCGCTGGCTGGAAGGGACGGCCAAAAACGTGAGCTATGACCCGCGCGCGGAAAAGATCGCGCACACGTCGGCCGCCGGCGACGATCGTTTGCAACTCGCCGCGATGATGGCGCGTTATGCGCAGCACGCGCGCGCGCTTATATTGAATGTCTGCCCGCGCTATGGCGACAAACTACGTGCGGGCCTCACGAGCTTCCGGCCGGTCGAGACCGCAGGCCGCACGACGTCGCCGCGCAAAGACGACACGCGCCTGCATGTCGACGCGTTCGCATCGCGACCCAACCAGGGGTTGCGCATCCTGCGCGTCTTCAGCAACATCAATCCCGACGGTCGTCCGCGCGTTTGGGAAATCGGCGAGCCCTTCGAAGCGCTGGTGGATCGTTACGCGCGCCGCGTGCAGCCGCAGTGGCCCGGCAGCGCGTGGCTGCTTGAAAAACTGCACATCACCAAGGGCCGGCGCAGCGCCTATGATCACGTCATGCTGAACCTGCATGACCGGGCCAAGCTCGATGCCGATTACCAGCGCACGGCACCGAAACTACGCTTCGATTTTCCCGCGCGCTCGACGTGGGCCGTGTTTACCGACCGCGTCATGCATGCCGCTCTCGGCGGGCAGTTTCTGCTCGAGCAGACTTTTTACCTGCCGGTTGCTGCCATGCAGGACGAGCGCTACGCGCCGCTGCGCATTTTGGAAGTGCGCTACCGGCGTCAACTCGCATAAAAGCGCGAAATGGGTTATGAGTGATTTGTCATAAGTAAGAACCACATTCGATTCCATCCATGCCCCACTCGTGCGCCCATTGCTCATAACCCATTGCCCATCACCATGCATTACCGGTCATGACGCCTAGCACTACAGGTCAAGGGACTGCGCCGGCAATCTCGCTCACCTGGGTATGCGTGCTCGCGGCGGCGTGGATATTGCCCGGCCTCGTCGGTCACGATCCCTGGAAACCCGACGAGGCGTATACGTTCGGGCTCATCCATAGCCTGTTGCATGGCAGTGACTGGCTCGTGCCCATGCTCGCGCATGAGCCGTTCATGGAGAAGCCGCCGCTTTTTTACTGGAGCGCGGCCGGCGTGGCGTCTCTCCTTGCACCGCCGTTCGCGGTGCACGACGCCGCACGCCTCACCACCGGCATCTACATGGCGCTCACGTTTGCGTTCGTCGCCGGCGCCGCGCGCGAGCTCTACGGCGCCTATCGTGGCAGGATAGCGGCGCTGATGCTCATGGGCTGCCTCGGCATCCTTGTACGCAGTCACCAATTGGTCACCGATATTTCACTGCTGACCGGCTTCGCCGCCGGTTTTTACGGATTGGCGCTTGCATTGCGACGTCCCGCTCCCGGCGGTTTCTGGCTGGGTACAGGGGTCGGCATCGGCTTCATGTCCAAAGGACTGCTCGCGCCGGGAGTATTCGGCATCATCGCGCTGTTGCTGCCCTGCTTTGCGGCATGGCGCGACCGCCGCTATGCGGTCTGCCTCGCGGTGGCCGCGCTGGCCTGCGCGCCGTGGATCGTGGCCTGGCCGCTCGCGCTCTATAACAATTCGCCGGCGCTGTTCAACGACTGGCTGATCGTCAACAACTTCGGCCGTTTTCTCGGCACCGCGAGACTTGGGCCGACCGCCGACACGGCGCACTACCTGCGCATCCTGCCATGGTACGCGCTGCCGGCGCTGCCGCTCGCGGCATGGACGCTGTGGCGCGCGCGCCTTAAGACTCTGCACGCGCCCGCCTATGCGTTGCCGCTCATCGGGTTCGCCGTGATTTTCGTCGTGCTGAGCGCGTCCGCCGACGCGCGCGAGCTCTACGCGTTGCCGCTGGTGCTGCCGCTCGCGCTGCTGGCAACGCCTGCCACCGACTCGCTGCGGCGCGGCGCCGCCAATCTCATGTACTGGTTCAGCGTGATGGGCGGCGGCGTGTTCATCGTCGTCGCGTGGTTCTACTGGGGCGCCCTCGAGTTGAGCGTGCCGCCGAAACTGCACGAGCACCTGCTCGATTTGCAGCCGGGCTACGACACGGGATTCAAATGGCTGCCGTGCATGCTCGGCGCGCTTTATACCGCCGGCTGGATAGCGCTGCTCGCCAAACTGCGCAAGAACCGCGAGCGCCCGGTGATCGCATGGGCCGCGACCATGGCCATGATCTGGGGCTTGCTCGGCATCCTGTTCGTCGGCTGGATAGACGCGGGCAAGAGCTACCGCGCGATGATTGCCGACATGCAGAAAGCGCTGCCGTCCAAGTACGTTTGCGTGGCGAGCTTGAATCTCGGCGAGCCGCAGCGCGCGATGCTGCACTATTTTGCAAACGTCGTGACGTGGCGGCTCGATGCGCCCGCCCGCAAGCGCGATGACTGCGATGTCGCGCTGGTGCAGGGTGTCGCGAGCGAGGAGCACGTGCCGCTCGGCCCATGGCGCAAGGTGTGGGAAGGCGCGCGGCCCGGCGACAAGTTCGAGCGCTACCGCCTCTATCTGCGCACCGGTTCCAACGCCAAAAAAGCCGGGCTGCCCCAAGCCGGATTCGCGGGCGCGGATTAAAGCCATTCATAAATAACAATCACGGAGGAGCGACGATGGGCGACTACCAGGCACGCTACAAGCGCGGCATGCAGCTGCTCAAAAAGATGGGGCGCGAGGAACTGATGTTGGAGCAGAAAGCGTTGTGCCCCGACATGTACGAAATCTCGGTGGGCCATCTGTTCGGCGACATCTGGGCGCGTCCCGGCCTGAGCCTGCGCGACCGCCAGCTCGTCACGCTCGCCGCCAACATCGCGCTCGCGCGCTCGACCGGCAACTACTCGCACTACCGTAGTGCCCAACACATCGGCATCACCAAGGACGAAATCTGCGAAGTGATCCTGCAGGTCGGGCACTACGCCGGCTGGCCGACGCTCTCCAATGCGATCCGCCAGTTCACGGCGGTGTTGGAGGAAGAGGCGGCCAACAAGAAACGCAAGAAAAAGCGCAAGTCCAAACTGGTGTGATGGCGGCGGACACGCAGAGATGAACTCGAACGGAAACTACGCTTTCGCAGCGGTCATCGCGCTAACGCTGATACTGACGGGCGCCGCACGCGCGCAAGCGGCAGCGCCTGCCCGCACTACCACCGGCGACTACCCGACTAAACCCGTGCGCATGATTGTGCCCTCGGCGCCGGGCGGCGGGACCGACATCGTCGCGCGCGTAATCGCGCAGGGACTAAGCGAGGCATGGGGCCAGACTGTCGTCGTCGACAACCGCGGCGGCGCTGGCGGCACGGCGGGCGTGACAGTCGCCGCCAAAGCCTCGGCACCCGATGGCTACACGCTGCTGCTTGGCAGCAACGGCCATCTGTCATTTGCGCCCGCGGTCAACCGCCATCTGCCGTACGACCCGCAAAAAGATCTCGCGCCGGTGTCGCTGGTTGCGCAGCAGCCCTTCGTCGCCGGGGTTTTTGCCGGCTTGCCGGTGAACTCGATGAAAGAGTTCATCGCCTACGCGAAGAGCCGTCCCGGCGCCCTCAGTTATGGCTCGGGCGGCAGCGGGTCGGCATCGCACCTCGGCACTGAACTGCTGCAGCTCATAGCCGGTTTTAAGATGCTACATGTACCGTACAAAGGAACGGGCCCGGGAGTCGCCGCGTTGTTGTCCGGAGAAATTCAGTTTTTGCTGGCCGGCATCGCGACCATCATGCCGCACAGCAGGAGCGGCAAGCTCAAGGCGCTCGCCGTCACCGGTGCGACGCGGTCTAAAGCTGCGCCCGATGTGCCAACAGTCGCCGAGGCCGGCGTGGCCGGCTACGAGTTTGTGGTCTGGTATGGAGTGATGGCGCCCGGGGGCACGCCCGCGCCGATTATCGCCAAGATCAACGCGGAAATCGCACGCATACTGCGCTCACCGGCGACCAGCGAACGCTACGCCGCCGCCGGTCTCGACCCCGTCAGCAACTCGCCGGCCGAATTCGCGGCCCTGCTCAAGCAGGAAATTCCGAAGTGGCAGCTGGTCGTGAAGGCCGCGAATATCCACGTCGATTAAAAATCAGGATTGACGAGCGGGGGTTGAGGACTGAGTAAAAATGCGGAAAGCGCCTCAATCTTCGCGCGCACCCGACAGCTTCACCACTTTGGACCACTTCGCAATTTCACTCGTAATGAACGCGGCGAACTCGTCCGGCGTATTGCCGACCAGATCGGCGCCCTCCGCGGTAAATCGCTCGCTGACGTCGGGCAGCTTCAGCACACGCACGATTTCGCGGTTGAGTTTGTTGACGATGGCAGGTGGCGTGCGGGCCGGCACGAACACGCCGTACCAGCCGGTGACTTCATAGCCGCGCACGCCGGCTTCCGCCACCGTGGGCACGTCGGGCAGCAATGCCGAACGCTGGCTGCCCGTCACGCCGATCGCGCGCAGCCGGCCGCCCTTGATCTGCGCCTGCGCCGACACGGCCCCCAGAAAAAACAGCTGTAGTTGCCCTGACATCAAATCGGTCAATACCGAACCGACGAGCTTGTACGGCACATGGGTGAGCTTGATGCCGGCCATGGCGGCGAACAGGGCGCCGGTCAGGTGGCCCGCGCTGCCGTTGCCGAGCGACGCATAGTTGAGGTGTCCGGGCCGCGCTTGCGCCAGCGCGATGAAGTCCTGCGCGGTTTTGACCGGCAGCGACGGCGGCACCACCATCACGTACGGCGACGACGCGACCAGCGTCACCGGGGTGAAATCGCGCACCGGAGAGTACGGCAGCGTGCGGTACAGCGCCGGATTGATCGCGATATTGGCGGTGATGCCCATCATCAGCGTGTAGCCATCGGGCGCCGCGCGCGCGGCTATTTCCGAACCAATGACCCCACCTGACCCGGCGCGGTTGTCGATCACGACCTGCTGGTTCCAGTGCTCGGTCATTTTCTGCCCGATCGCGCGAGCGAAGATATCCGCCGAGCCTCCGGCCGAGAAAGGCACGACGATACGGAGCGGCTTGTCCGGATAATTCGCCCGCGACGCGTCCTTCGACGCTCGCTGCGCGCGCGCAGCCGGCGCAACTGCGAGCGTAGCCAGGATGAACGCGGTGATTAAAGCAACGACTATGTGTTTTCGGATCATTGGAAATTATCGCATACAGTCGGTGTCTTATAATCAGCTCATGGCCGACACTATCCAGCGTTTCCTGTTCGAGCACGCGCCGGTGCGCGGCGAGATCGTGCATCTCGACGCCACGTGGCGCGCCGTGCTCGAGCGCCACGACTATCCTCCCGCGGTGCGCGCGCTGCTCGGTGAAATGATGGCCGCCGCCGCGCTGCTGACCGCGACGCTGAAATTCGGCGGCACCCTGATCATGCAGATCCAGGGCAACGGGCCGATCAAACTGCTGGTCGTCGAATGTACGAGCGGCCATCATATGCGCGCGACGGCGAAGTGGTCGCAGGTCCCCGCAACCGGCAACCTTCTGGAACTGGTCGGCGATGGCAAGTTCGCGATCACGCTCGACCCGGGCCAGGGCCGTTCCGGCTATCAAGGCGTCGTCCCCCTTGAAGGCGAAACCGTGGCAGCGGCACTCGAACAATACATGCTGCGCTCGGAACAGATCGAAACGCGCCTATGGCTGACGGCAGACAACACGCGCGCTGCCGGCCTGCTGCTGCAGAAATTGCCCGATCGCGAGGGCGCCGATGCGGACGCGTGGCAGCGCGCGACCGTGCTCGCCGCGTCGCTTACCGCACCGGAACTCACCGCTCTCGATACGGCTGAATTGCTGCGGCGCCTGTATTCCGCTGAAGACGTGCGCGTGTTCAAGGCACGGCCGGTCGAATTTCGCTGCACTTGCTCGCGCGAGCGCGTGACCGCCATGCTGCATATGCTCGGGCGCGGCGAAGTGGACAGCATCGTTGCCGAGCGCGGCGAGGTCGAAGTCAATTGTGAATTCTGCAATCAACGTTATCGATTCGACGCGGACGCGGCGGCGGCGGTATTTGCCGGCGGCGCGCAAGCGCCGGTACAGGCCACGCGTCACTGAGGCTAACCCGCCGGCCACTCGCTTGCGCCGGGACCATTCTCGACACCCGCAAAGTGCAGGCGTAAACTGGCTCCCCCGCGCCACCCTTGCCCGCCGTGGCGGCGCCCAGTCAACGAATCCAGGAGAGCACATGAGCAACGAACGTGAAGTTGTCGTATTGAGCGGCGTGCGTACGGCGATCGGCGATTACGGCGGCGCCCTGAAAGACCTCGCGCCGACGGAGCTTGCCGGGCAAGTCATACGCGAAGCGGTGAAGCGCGCCAAGGTCGACCCCAAAAACGTCGGCACCCTGGTGCTCGGCAACGTCATCCACACCGAAGCCAAAGACATGTACGTATCGCGCGTCGCGTGCCTGAAAGCGGGCCTGCCGCAGGAAACTACGGCGCTCACTGTAAACCGCCTGTGCGGCAGCGGACTCCAGGCCATCATCAGCGCCGCGCAGATGATCAAGCTCGGCGATGCGGATGTCGCGGTCGGTGCCGGCGTCGAATCGATGAGCCGCGGCGGTTATCTGATGCCGACGCTGCGCTGGGGCCAGCGCATGAGCGACGGCAACGTAGTCGACATGATGGTCGGCGCGCTGACCGATCCGTTCGACGCCACACACATGGGCATTACCGCCGAGAACATCGCATCGCAGTGGAAGATCACGCGCGAGCAGCAGGACGAGTTCGCGGTCGAAAGCCATCGCCGCGCG
>JBDSSV010000634.1:0-5304 GCA_039928535.1 Burkholderiales bacterium | reverse complement strand
TTGAACGCAAGCTCTATATCATCCGCAAGAGCTCGGGCCATGCCATTCAGGCACTCGACCTCGCGCATGGCAAAGAGTTTTACGTACCGTCGATGTCGGCGCGCACCATCGTCTACAAGGGCATGTTGCTGGCAGGGCAGGTCGGCACCTATTACAAGGACCTGCAGGACGCGCGCGTTGTGTCGGCGCTCGCGCTGGTGCACCAGCGTTTCTCCACTAACACTTTCCCGACCTGGGATCTCGCGCATCCGTTTCGGCTCATCGCGCATAACGGCGAAATCAACACGCTGCGCGGCAACGTAAACTGGATCCGCGCGCGCCAGGGCGCGATCTCGAGCCCTATCCTCGGCAAAGACCTCGACAAGCTGTGGCCGCTGATTTACGACGGCCAATCCGATTCGGCGTCGTTTGACAATGCGCTCGAACTGCTGGTCATGAGCGGCTATTCGGTCGCGCACGCGGTCATGATGATGATTCCCGAAGCCTGGGAAAGCCATACCCTCATGGATCCGAGCCGGCGCGCTTTCTACGAATACCATGCGGCGATGATGGAACCGTGGGACGGTCCCGCGGCAATCGCATTCACCGACGGCCGCCAGATCGGCGCCACGCTCGACCGCAACGGCCTGCGTCCCGCGCGCTACATCGTCACCGACGACGATCTCGTCATCATGGGCTCGGAGTGCGGGTGCCTGCCGATCCCCGAGGAATCCATTGTCAAGAAGTGGCGTCTGCAGCCCGGCAAGATGTTTCTGGTCGACCTTGAAAAAGGCCGCATCGTCGACGACAAGGAAATCAAGGACACTTTGTCCAACACCAAGCCTTACGGTGAGTGGATAGAGCGCATACGCGTAAAGCTCGACGACGTGGAGAGCGACAAACAGAGACCGGAACGCTCCGACGTGCCTCTGCTCGACCGCCAGCAGGCGTTCGCCTATACGCAGGAAGACATCAAGTTTCTGATGACGCCGATGGCAGCGAACGGCGAGGAACCCATCGGGTCGATGGGCAACGACTCGCCGCTCGCCGTGTTGTCGAATAAGGACAAGACGCTCTACCACTATTTCAAGCAACTGTTCGCGCAGGTCACCAATCCGCCGATCGATCCGATCCGCGAGGAACTGGTCACATCGCTGGTCTCGTTCATCGGGCCCAAACCGAACCTGCTCGGCATCGACGAACTGAATCCGCCGTTGCGGCTGGAAGTCAGCCAGCCCGTGCTCGATTTCTTCGAAATGGAGAAGATCCGGCACATCGATCGCTACACGCAGGGCAAATTCCGGTCTTGCGAGTTGGATATCTGTTATCCGGTGGCATGGGGCAATCAGGCCATCGAAGCGCGGCTGGCATCGCTGCGCGCGCAGGCTGAAGATGCGGTACGCAGCGGCTACTCGATATTGATCATCTCCGACCGCAAGGTCGACCGCGAGCACGTCGCAATTCCGGCGCTGCTCGCGCTATCGGCAATTCATCAGCACCTGGTTGCCAAGGGCCTGCGCACTTCGACCGGGTTGGTGGTCGAGACCGGCTCGGCGCGTGAAGTGCATCATTTCGCGCTGCTCGGCGGTTACGGCGCCGAAGCCGTGCATCCCTACCTGGCTTTGGAATCGCTGCTCGATATCGCGCGACAAGGGCAAGTCGGGCCGGGGCTGGACGGTAAAAAAGCCATCAATAATTTCGTCAAGGCAACCGGCAAGGGCCTGCGCAAAGTCATGTCCAAAATGGGCATTTCGACTTATATGTCCTATACGGGCGCGCAGATTTTCGAGGCGGTCGGCCTGTCGCGCACGCTGATCGACAAATATTTCACCGGCACCACCTCCAATGTCGAAGGCATCGGCGTTTTCGAAGTGGCCGAAGAGGCAATGCGCATCCATCAGGCAGCGTTCAGCAGCGATCCGGTGCTCGCGCAGGCGCTCGATGCCGGGGGCGAATATGCTTACCGCGTGCGCGGCGAAGACCACATGTGGACGCCGGACGCCATTGCCAAGCTCCAGCACTCAACGCGCAACAATTCGGCCGCGACTTATCAGGAATACGCGCAGATCATCAACGACCAGTCTGCGCGACATATGACGTTTCGCGGTCTTTTCGAATTCCGCTTCGACGCCTGCACGCCGGTGCCGATCGAAGAAGTCGAGACCGCAGCGGATATTGTGCGGCGCTTTTCTACCGGTGCGATGTCGCTGGGGTCGATCTCGACCGAAGCGCACACCAATCTCGCTATCGCGATGAATCGTATCGGCGGCAAATCAAATACTGGCGAAGGCGGCGAGGACCGCAACCGCTACGCGCCGGTAAAAGCAGGAGAAACACTTGCATCCCGGCTGGGCAAGGGGACGATAGAAAGCGATATCGTGCTCAAAGAAGGCGATTTGCTGAAATCAAAAATCAAGCAGGTCGCGTCCGGCCGTTTCGGCGTGACGGCAGAATATCTGGCCTCGGCCGAGCAGATCCAGATCAAGATGGCGCAGGGCGCCAAGCCCGGCGAAGGCGGCCAGCTGCCGGGCCGCAAAGTGTCCGAATATATTGCGCTGCTGCGTTACTCGACGCCCGGCGTCGAGCTCATCTCGCCGCCGCCACATCACGATATCTACTCGATCGAAGATCTCGCCCAGCTGATCCACGACCTCAAGAACGCCAACTCGCGCGCGTCGATCAGCGTGAAGCTCGTCTCCGAGATCGGCGTCGGCACGGTCGCCGCGGGCGTTGCCAAAGCGAAGGCCGACCATGTAACGATCTCCGGCCACGACGGCGGCACCGGCGCATCGCCGTGGTCGTCGATCAAGCATGCCGGCACGCCATGGGAACTCGGATTGGCTGAGACCCAGCAAACGCTGGTGCTCAATCGCTTGCGCGGCCGCATTGCGGTGCAAGCGGACGGACAAATGAAAACGGGGCGCGACGTCGTGGTGGGCGCGTTGCTTGGCGCCGACGAATTCGGCTTCGCCACTGCACCGCTTGTTGCCTCCGGCTGCATCATGATGCGTAAGTGCCATCTGAACACCTGCCCGGTCGGCGTCGCGACGCAGGATCCGGTGCTGCGCAGGAAATTCCAGGGCAAGCCCGAGCATGTGATCAATTATTTCTTTTTCGTCGCCGAGGAAGCGCGCGCGCTGATGGCGCAGCTTGGCATCCGCAAATTCAACGACTTGATCGGCCGTTCGGATCTGCTTGAAACGAAGAAATGCATAGAGCACTGGAAAGCCAAAGGCCTCGACTTCTCGCGGATTTTCTACCAGGCCCCGGTGCCGGCGGACGTCGCGCGCACTCACTGCGAAAGCCAGGATCACGGTCTTGAGCGCGCGCTCGACCATCGTTTGATCGAACTGGCACAGCCGGCGCTTGAACGCGGCGAGAAAGTCACAATCGACATGCCGATCCGCAACATCAACCGCACCGTCGGCACCATGCTGTCGGGCGAAATCGCCCGCCGTTTCGGTCATGAAGGCCTGCCGGATGACACTATCCGCGCGCGGTTCGCGGGGTCGGCCGGACAAAGCTTTGGCGCATTTCTCGCGCACGGCGTAACGCTCGATGTGATAGGTGACACCAATGACTATTGCGGCAAGGGCCTGTCGGGCGGCCGCATCAGCGTGCAACCGTCGGCGAAATTTCGCGGCGATCCGCTGCAGAACATCATTACCGGCAACGTGGTGATGTACGGCGCGATCGCCGGTGAGGCGTATTTCGCGGCGTCGCGGGCGAACGTTTTGCCGTCCGCAACTCGGGCGCGCACGCCGTAGTAGAGGGCGTCGGCGACCATGGCTGTGAATACATGACCGGCGGCACGATCGTCGTGTTGGGTACAACCGGCCGCAATTTCGCCGCTGGCATGTCGGGCGGCATCGCCTACGTGCTCGACGAGCACGGCGACTTTGGGGCCTACTGCAATATGTCGATGATAGACCTCCAGCCGGTATTGTCGGAACCGGAGCAGGCGGCGAAAGTTTCACGCGATGTGTGGCACCAGGGGCTCGCCGACGAAATCGTGTTGAAACGCATGATCGAAAATCACGCGCGTTACACGGGCAGCGCGCGCGCGCACGAAATTCTTGAGAGCTGGAATACGTATCGTCTGCGCTTCGTCAAGGTATTTCCGAAAGAATATCAACGCGCTCTCGTCGAGCTCGCGGCAGCCGGCCGTCAAGCGGCGGCGTGAGCAGCAATTCAAGCGTACGGATCGTTCACTATGGGTAAAGTCACCGGATTTCTGGAATTCCATCGCCTGCAGGAAGCAAGCGATGACACGGCTTCGCGCAAGCAGCATTACCGCGAATTCGTCCATCATCTCAACGATGATGAAGCGCAGGTCCAGAGCGCACGCTGCATGGATTGCGGAATTCCTTTCTGCATGTCCGGATGCCCGGTCAACAACATCATTCCCGATTTCAACGACCTGGTTTACAAGCAGGACTGGAAGCGGGCGATAGAAACGCTGCACTCCACCAACAATTTTCCGGAATTCACGGGACGCATCTGCCCTGCGCCGTGCGAAGAAGCCTGCACGCTGCGGATCAACAATGACGCGGTCGGCATTAAATCGATCGAGCATGCGATCATCGACAAGGCATGGGAAGAGCAATGGGTGGTAGCGCAGCCCGCGAAAACCAAAACCGGCAAACGCGTCGCGGTGATCGGCTCGGGCCCCGCCGGCCTGGCGTGCGCACAGCAACTCGCGCGTGTCGGTCATGACGTCGTGGTCTTCGAGAAAAACGACCGCATCGGCGGCCTTTTGCGCTATGGCATCCCCGACTTCAAGATGGAAAAGCGGCTGATCGACCGCCGGCTCGACCAGATGCGCGCCGAGGGCGTGGAATTCAAATCCAATCACGTGGTCGGCAACGCGCCGGCGGGCGCCGGCAACAGCACGCCGAAGGTGCTGGACGCCATGACGATCACGGACGAGTTTGATGCTGTCGTCCTCGCCGGCGGTGCCGAACAGCCGCGCGACCTGCCCGTACCTGGACGCGAACTCGCGGGCGTCATGTTCGCGATGGACTTTCTGCCGCTGCAGAATCGGCGTATTGCGGGCGACGCGGATGTACCCGAGTTATCGGCCGCCGGCAAACACGTCGTCATCATAGGCGGCGGCGATACCGGCTCCGATTGCGTCGGGACTTCGAACCGGCACGGCGCCGCCTCGATAACCCAGTTCGAACTGCTGCCGATGCCGCCCGACCTCGACAAGAACCCGGTGTGGCCGTACTGGCCGCAGCGCCTGCGCACCTCGTCTTCGCACGAGGAAGGCGCGAACCGCGACTGGGCGGTCGCCACCAAGCGCCTCGAAGGCAAAGGCGGCAA
>JBDSSV010000633.1:0-2915 GCA_039928535.1 Burkholderiales bacterium | reverse complement strand
TCGCGGCCTTGCGCGTCACGCTGCAGGCCTCATGCCAGATTCATGATCGCATCGACCTCGACTAGCGCGCCGCGCGGCAGCCCGGCGACGCCGATCGCCGCGCGCGCGGGATACGGCTGCGTGAAGTACGTCGACATGATTTCATTGACGCGGGCGAAATGCGCGAGGTCAGTCAGGTATACCGTCAGCTTCACGGCGTGATCGAGGCGCGCGCCCGCTTCCGCTGCAACCGCCTGCAGATTCTGAAATACGCGGTGTATCTGCGCGTCGACGCCGTCGACCAGCTGCATGGTGGCAGGGTCGAGTCCGATCTGACCGGAAAGGTAAATACTGTCGCCGCAGCGTATCGCCTGCGAATACGTGCCGATCGCCTGTGGCGCGGCTGCGGTGTGGATCGCTTGTTTCATCAGTGCCTCCGTTTGGTTCCGGGCTCGGAACTGCGCTATGATGAAGCCTGCCCGGTTGGAATTCAATTGCCGCCGCGCCATATTCCCCGCCTCGCATTCTCTCAATCCTTCGTGCGCCTCCTCCTGACATCGCCATGATTGCCGCGCGCATCGTCGCGCGCGGCGGCGGACCCATCTGACCTCCATGCCTGCAATCAAAACTCTGCGTCGTCTCGTCACCGGCGCGCCGCTTGATCCGCTCGATCCGGCGACGCGCCAGCACGTTGCGCTGATCGCGTTTTTTGCGTGGGTCGGCCTCGGCGCCGACGGTCTTTCATCCTCGTGCTACGGGCCGGAGGAAGCATATCTCGCGCTCGGCGGACGTACGCACTTCGGTCTCTATCTCGCGGCCGCCATCGCCATCACAGTGTTCATCATCTCGCTGGCTTATAACCAGGTCATCGAGCTTTTTCCCAACGGCGGCGGTGGCTACAAGGTCGCGACCAATCTGCTCGGCCCGCACGCGGGGCTGGTCTCCGGTGCCGCGCTCATCGTCGATTACGTGCTGACGATCGCGATATCGATTGCGAGCGGCGCCGACGCCATGTTCAGCCTGCTGCCGCTCGGCGTCCACGGCTTCAAGATCGGATTGGAGATATTCGCAATCGTCGTGCTGGTCGCCCTCAACATGCGCGGCATGAAGGAAGCCATCAAATTCCTGCTGCCGATTTTTATCGGCTTCGTGATCGTGCATGTGTTCCTGATTTTTTACGGTGTTTATGCGCATGCCGAGCGATTGCCGGGACTCGTGCCGGACACGCTGAACGAAACGGCGGCGCTGGCGCACGAAACCGGCTGGATCTTCGTGGTTTCGACCATCCTGCTCGCGTACTCGCAGGGCGGCGGCACTTATACCGGCCTCGAGGCAGTGTCGAACAACGTCAATACGCTGGCAGAGCCGCGGGTCGCGACCGGCAAATGGACGATGTTCTACATGGCGACGTCGCTAGCGTTCACCGCCGGCGGCATCATGCTGCTCTATTTGCTATGGAACGCTACGCAAATTCCCGGGCAGACGCTCAACGCGGTGGTGTTCAAATCCATCATCGACCATTTCGACTTCGGCGGTAAAGTCATCAACGACGGCGCGCTCATCGCCGTGCTCATACTCGAAGCGGGCCTGTTGTTCGTCGCCGCCAATACCGGATTTCTCGGCGGTCCCGCGGTGCTTTCCAACATGGCGGCCGATTCGTGGGTGCCACGCCAGTTCCGCCAGTTGTCGAGCCGCCTGGTCACGCAGAACGGCGTGGTATTGATGGGCGCCGCGGCGCTCGCCGTGCTCTTGTGGAGCAACGGCAGCGTCGCCCTGTTGGTCGTGCTTTACAGCATCAACGTATTTCTCACGTTTTCGATTTCGCTGTTCGGATTGTGCGTGTACTGGGTGCGCAACCGGCGGAATTCCCCTCACTGGTTCAGGCGTTTTGTGTTGTCGCTCGCGGGTCTGCTGGTGACCAGCGGGATTCTGGTCATTCTGCTGTGGGAAAAATTCGGCACCGGCGGCTGGGTCACCATTTTGATCACCGGCCTGGTGATTGTCGGCTGCCTGACCATCCGCTGGCACTACGACGAAACACGCGAACAGCTACACCAGATCGACCGGCTGTTTGCGGGACAGCCAGCGCTGCCCGATACCGCGGAGCCGCCGCCGCTCGATCCGGGCAAGCCGACGGCGGTGTTTTTCGTCGGCAAGAACCGCGGCGTCAGCATGCACGCGCTGTTGTGGGTGCAGCGCCTCTTTCCCGACCATTTCCGGAATTTCGTTTTTCTGAGCGTCGGTGAAGTCGATGCGCAAAGCTACGACGGTCAGGGCGCGCTGCGCACGCTGCGCTATGAAATCGAGAATTCGCTGCGCTACTACGTCAACTTCTGCCACAGCCACGGGCTTGCCGCCAAATCCTATATCGCGTTCGGCACCGATCCGGTGGTAGAGCTGATCAAATTATCCGACGGGGTTAACCGCGAATTCCCGAACAGCGTGTGTTTCGCCAGCAAGCTGATTTTCGCGAGCGAATCGTTCTTCACGCGCTGGTTGCATAACCAGACGGCGCTCGCCATCCAGCAGCGCCTGCATGTCATGGGCCAGCAGATGGTGATATTGCCGATGAAGGTGGCGTAAACCTCGACCGCGCAGCGGCCGGTTTACGTGCGCGAGCTGGAGCGGACAACGCTGCGCTGTTGCCGCTCATCGCGCGCGGTAACAAACGTTCAGACCGGCAGCTTCAGCACGTATTTCGCGAGAATGTTGCGCTGAATTTCGCTGGAGCCGCCGTAAATCGTGCCCGGCCGCGCGTAATAGAACGGGCTCAGCACGTCGACCTCCGCGCCGTCCATCGAGTGCTCGCCCGGCATGCCGCCATATTCCTGCGCGGTCTCGATCAAGAGGTCGGTGAGCCGCTGCCACGACTCCATCGCCCAGATCTTGAGCATCGAAACTTCCTGCCCGAGTTCGTCGCCGCGCTTCACGACTTC
>JBDSSV010000632.1:0-5292 GCA_039928535.1 Burkholderiales bacterium | reverse complement strand
GCGCACATCAAAGACCGCGACGTCGAGCTTGGCCTTCAGCAGCAGTTCCGCAATCGGTCGGCCGAGCGCGCCCAGTCCGATCACGCCAACGTTTTTTGTTTTGACTGTTTTCTTCATGACGGGAAGTAGAAAAAATCCGGACGCTATTCCGCCTTGATGCCGGTTTCCTTGATGACCTTGGTATACCGCGCGATTTCCGCGCGCAGATAGGCGGCGAATTCATCGGGCGTGCCGGCGATGATGTCTACGCCGAGCCCGGTCAGCCGCTCGCGATTGTCCGGTTGATTCACGATGCGCGCCACATCGCGCTGGATGCGTGCGACGAGTTCGCCGGGCAGTGCGGCGGGGCCGAGCAGCCCGTACCAGGTCGCAATCGCGAAATCCCTGAAGCCCGCTTCGGCGACCGTCGGAATGGACGGCGCCAGCGGCGAGCGCGCCGCCGCCGTGTTGGCAAGCGCGCGCAGCTTGCCGGCCTTCACGTGCGGCAATGCCACCGGCAGGTTCGCGAACATGATCGGGATCTGGCCGCCTATCGTATCGGCGATCGCCGGGCCTTCGCCCTTGTACGGAATGTGGTTCATGCGTACGCCGAGCCGGGCGCTCAGCAGCTCGCCCGCCATGTGCGGCGACGAGCCGATGCCGCCCGAGCCGAACGTGAGCCGCTCGCCGCCGCGCTCATTGCTCCCTTTCGCGAGCGCGACGAATTCCGCGAAGGTCTTCGGCGGAAACGATGGATGCACGATCATCAACAGCGGTGTAGAGCCGGCGAGCGTGATGGGCGCGAAATCCTTGACCGCATCATACGGCGCCTTGCCGTAAAGCGCGGGCGCAACTGCGATGCTAGTTTGCGGCGTCACGAGCAGCGTGTAGCCGTCGGGCGCGGCTTTCGCGACGAGGTCGGCGCCGATCATGCCACTCGCGCCGGGCCGGTTGTCGACGATAACGTTTTGGCCCCACGTCTCGCTCAGCTTCTGCGCCAGTATGCGCGCGACCAGATCGGTGGTGCCGCCGGCGGTGAGTCCGACGATGATCCGTACCTGTTTGGAAGGGTAATTCTGCGCCACTGCGGCGGGCGCGCCCGCCAGCGCGGCCAAGGCGGCCAGCGCCAGTATGCGATGCATCGTCATGCGGTGAGGTTCCTCGAAGTGCGACGTACAGCGTTTTTCCCATTGTCATCAGCGCGCCGCGCAAAGTCAACCAATCGCATTCCGGCCTTGAACGTCCGCGCGAATCGGCGCTCTAATGACCAACGAGTCCGCCGGGAGCAGTGGTCGTTTTACAGGTGCGGACCAATCACCATTGGAGAATTTACATGTGCAGACGGATATTCCTCTGTTTTGTCGCCGGCCTGCTGTTGGCGGGCTGCATCTCGTCGGTCGGTCCGCCGCCGAGCACGCCGCTGGGCGCTATCGTCGCGCAACGGCCGGCGCCGCCGCAGATCGGCGAGACTGCCGTCTATCGCGTAGTCAATGCCTATAACGGCGAGCCGCGCGGCGACGTGCAATACCGCGTCGAAAAAGTCGAGAATGAGCGCGTGTTCGTCGCGGTGACCACATCGTCGCCGTACGCCGGGCTGCCGCACAACGAAATCTACACGCCCGACGGCAACTGGCTGCGCCATCCCGTGAGCAACCACGATCAGGCCATCGAATATGAATTCATCCCGCCGTTTCCGGCGCGCGAATTTCCGCTCGAACCGGGCAAAGCGTGGTCGGCGCGCGTGAACGCGCGCAACCTTGCCACCGGCCGCGGCGTGAGTGTGCGCGTCGACGCGCAGGTGCTCGGCAGTGAACGCATCACCGTCGCCGCCGGGTCGTTCGACGTCGTGAAAATACGGCGCACCATTTATGCCGGTGACTTCGATGGCTTTCTGCGCGAAACCACCATCAGCGAGCTGGACTGGTACGCGCCGTCGATCCGGCGCTCGGTGCGCACTGAAAGCAATTCGACATGGATAGATACGAGCCGCGGCGGCGGTGGCTTCTTCGGCGGCGCCTACAACAATCAGATCATGCGCGGCGACTGGAACGTCGTCGAACTGGTCAGCATGCAAAGGGCCGGCAATGGCGCGCCATAGGCGCCGCGCTGAACTAGGACGCCGTATTGAGCGTCACCCAGTTGCCGACTGCGCGCGCGATGGCTGCAGTGCCGGCGGCGTTGACGTTGCCCGGCCAGCGGTCGCTCGCCGCGTGGAAATGCGCGTTGGCGCCGGCCATAGATAAGACTTTCCCGCCTTGTTCCGTGATGTCGTGCCCCTCGCCGGAAACGGCGCTGATGGGCTCGACGCGTATGTGTGCGGCCGGATAACCTTCGGCGCAAAGAAGTTCGCGCATGCGGTCGGCAGCGACGGGATCGTGCGCGCGCAGAAATAAAGTCAGATTGCTCGCGCAGCCGAGGTTGGCACCGAGGTGCAGCCAGTGATGCGCACCCTGCACGAGACCCGCTTCGCGTGCCAGCAGTTCCGTCAGGCCCAGATGTCCCAGTTCGTGTCCGCAGGTTGCGTACGCGCGCACGTCGCGTTTCAATTTGCCGCTGCCGTGTAATGCAGTCGCGGATGCTATCGCGGCCAGCCACGCGACCAGGCCGCCGGCGCGTTCGGCGGTGGATTCCCACCACCCGGTGCGCGGCGTCACCACGGCCAGCGGCGCTGCTGCGGAGTTTCCGGACGCGACGCGCGCCGCGATGTTGTACGACTGAGTTTTTTCGCGCCGGTGGGCGCTGACGATTTTCACCGCCGCGTTGTTTCGGGCTTGCGCTTCTAGCAGCGCGTGGTGCGCTCCCGCGACCAGCAGTATCGGCGGGCCGAACGGCGCGTCGAAATACTGCGCGTTGATCGGCGCCAGTGACTCGCCCGTCACGCGCGTGGCGACGACCAGCGCGGCATGTTGCGTTTCGCGCCGGATCGTTTCAAATTTCATGTGCTTGATCGACGCCGAGTTCGGCGGCAGGTCGAGATAGCCGACGTCACCGGCGCTGCCATTGGCGGCGAAAGCGCCTTGAATGCCCGTCTCGGATGTCGGCGGCGAATCGAACATCGGCAGGCCGTCGATACGCTGTCCCGCGCAATCGATATACGCTTCATGCACGACGGTGCGATTGACGGCCACCGGCATGCGTGTAACTGCGGCGCCCGTTGCGACTGCTTCGCCCTCAAGCCATTCGCCGCTCGCGAAGTCGCCGGGTGTGCCCACGCGGTGGATGCCGCTCACATCAAATGCGCTGACCAGTTGCGCCGCGTGCGACGCCGTGAATTCTTTCATGGAGTCCCTGTTCTCCGCAAGAAAGGTCAGGATGCGATTACCCGCCACGGTAACTCGCAACCATCGAGCGCGCCCATGATACAGGGAGTAGCTTCACCGATGGCCGCCGCGCGGGCATCGGCTGATCTCATTGGGTGTCCGCCAGCGCAAAATCGATGAAGCCGCGCGCGACATCGGTATGCAGGAGTTCGACGCGTACGCGGTTGCCGACTGCAAGGCCTTTGAACCCGCGCACGACCTTGCCTTCCGCTGCCGGCCCTGCAATGCGTACCCATGTGCCTTTGTCGGAAGCACCGGTGACTATGCCGTCGAAGCGCGCGCCGACGCGCGAAGCAAGCAGCAGCGCCGCGGCGGATTTTTCGACCTGGCGCTCGACTTTCGCCGCGTTGTTCTCCTGCTCCGTGCAGTGCTGCGCCAATTGCGCAAGTTCGTCGTTGGAGTACGGTGGCGGTTCGCCCGCGAGCGCCGCTTTCAGCAAGCGCTGCGCGATGAGGTCGGGAAACCGGCGGTTCGGCGCTGTCGAATGCGTATAGTCAGCTACTGCCAGCCCGAAGTGTCCCGCCGATGGCTCACCGGGCAGCTGCAATGCGTATTCGCCGGCGCCCAGCAGTTTGACCACGGCAAGCGAAACGTCTGGAAAGCGCGCAGGATCGGCCGCGCGGCGTTTGATCAGGAAGCCATTCAGAGCGGCAGCATCGGGCGTCGCCGGCAAGCGCTCGCCATAGCCGGCCGCGAGCGCGACGATGCTATCCCAGTGTTTGGGCGTGTGCAGGACCCGGCGCAGCGATGGAAATTTTTTTCCGTCCAGATATTTTGCGGTTACGCCGTTGGCCGCAACCATGAAATTCTCGATCAGTTCTTTTGCCCGGTTCTTGGTGTCCGGCTTTAAATCGGCGAGCAGGCCGCCGTCAAAGACCGCCTTGACTTCCAGCGTTTCAAGCTCGAGCGCGCCATGCGCGTGGCGCACCGCACGCAAAGCCTGCGCGGCCCGGTCCTGGATGCGCAGTTGGTCGTCCAGCCCCGGTACCGCCGCGAGTTTTGGCGGCGCGGGTGCCGTGCCGTCGAGCCACGCCGCAACCGAGTTATACGCAAGCTTGGCCTGGTTCCGCACAGTCGCCCGATAGATATCGGATGCCGTCACCGCGCCATCCGCGGCTATCGTCATATCGATCACGATCGCGAGTCGTTCCTGGCTTTCGTTCAACGACGTGAGATCGGTTGAGAGTTGCTCCGGCAGCATCGGAAAAATTTGCGCGGCCGTATAGACGGAGGTCGTGTTGGTTTGGGCGTGGCCGTCAATCGCGGAACCTTTCTTCACCAGCGCGTCGACATCGGCGATGGCGACAAGGATTTTCCAGTTGCCCCCCGGAGTCGGGTCGGCCACCGAGAGCTGGTCGAGATCCCGGGAGTCGTCGTTGTCGATCGATGCCCACAGCAGGTTGCGCAAATCGCGGATTGCGGCGCCGGAGATTGCGGCCGCCGGCTTCATTTGGCTCATCTCGGCGATGACGGCAGGCGCGAAATCGGGCAGCAGGCCGCGTTGTATCATCGCCTGATGCGCGATGCGCCGCAGTTCGTCCCTGCCGTTGACGGGTAAGTTTGACATTAAATGGTGAATAGCCGGTTAAGTGAGGGGCGGACATGGTATCAACTAACGCGCCCCGTCCCTATAGACCGCCAGCACGCCGGTTAATTCCGCAACGGAAAACGCGGATTTGAAGGCGGGGAACTCGTTGCAAACGCCCCGGTCTATCATTCGGGAGATAGCTTTGCCGGCAGCGGCCATAGACGCTGCAGGACAATAACAAAATGCAAAATACTTTCCGTTCTCTCGCCGGCCGTGATTTCCGCCTGTACTTTTCCGGCCAATGCGTGTCGCTGGTCGGCACGTGGGTGCAGCAGGTCGCATTCGCCTGGATTGCGTATCGCGTGACCGGTTCGGCGTTCATGCTCGGCCTGGTCGCGTTTTCCGGGCAGATTCCGTCCCTGGTCGTGTCGCCGTTCAGCTCGCTGCTGACCGACCGCTACAGCC
>JBDSSV010000631.1:0-3201 GCA_039928535.1 Burkholderiales bacterium | reverse complement strand
CGACGGCCGCGTTGCTCGTCTTGGCAATGGAACGACCATTGCCTTCACCGGGCGCCTTGCCCTCACCAATTCTGGCTGCAACGCACACGTGTTTCATCATGTTAGGGACTCCCATTCCTTATTGCGGACCCACACCGATGCGCCCAAACAGCGTCTTCCATTTTTCGCCACTGGCCTTCAGGTAGGCCGCGTATTCGGCCGGCGTGCTGCCGACGAGATCGACGCCCTGCGCCAGCATCTTCTCGCGGAATTCCGGCGTCTTCAATACCGCGACCGTTTCGCGATACAGCTTGTCCACGATTGCTGCGGGAGTCTTCGCCGGCACCATCAGTCCATACACGCCGGTCGCAGCATCGTAGCCGGGAATTGTTTCAGCAACGGTCGGAATGTCCGGCGCCACCGACGAGCGCTTCGTGCCGGTTACCGCCAGGGCCCGGATGCGTCCCGACTTGATCAGCGGGATCGCGGAGACCAGGCTGGGCGGATAAATCGGAATCTCGCCGCTCATGAGATCGGTCACCGCCTGCGAAGTGCTCTTGTACGGGATTTCCTGCAGGTCGATACCGGCCATCGATTTGAGCAGCTCCAGCGTAAGGAACGCCGAGCTGCCGCGGCCGGACGACCCGTACCGCATCTGCGCCGGCTTCGCCTTGGCGAGCGCGATGAGTTCCTTGATGGAAGTCGCTTCGACTTTCGGATTCACGCAAATCACGTTTTGCGTCAGCACCACCAGGCTCACCGGCGCAAGCGCTTTCGGCTCGAACGGCAGCTCTTTATAAAGCAGCGGACTTACGACCAGGCTTAACGTGCCCATCAACAGGGTATGCCCGTCGGGATTTGCATGCTGGACGATGCCGTTCGCGATGCCGCTGTTCGCGCCTTCGCGGTTCTCGACGATCACCTGCTGGCCAAAGCGCGCGGTCAGCGCCTGGGCGAGCGCCCGCGCCGTGATGTCGGTGGTCGTGCCCGGCGTAAAGCCGACGACAATGCGCACGGGCTTGGACGGGAAAGCGTCCGATGCGGCGGCGCCGGCCGGCGCGGACCACGCAGCGATCAATGCCAGCAACAGAAATTTTTGCATGAAAACGCTCCCTATTCGCATGGCTCAACGCGCAACCCGCGCTATCGCGAACTGGCCGCGCAGCCACGGCACCAGCTTGCGCAGTTCTGGCACACAGTCGCGCTTGAGTATGTCGCACGCGAGCTGCGCGACACGCTGCGGCAGCTCGCCATATTCTCCCGCGCGCGCGAACAAATGCAACTGGCGGTTGAAGCCCGGGGCCGGAAACGGCAGCACGCGGATATTCGCGATTTGCGACCGCGCCTGCAACAGGCACAACGGCGTGGCGATCGCCCAACCCAGACCCGCGCCGACCATCGCCATCAGGGCATCGGTGGCATCGACTTCGAGCAGCCGCGGCGCCTTGACGCCCAGCCGCCGCAGATGACGCTCGATTTGCGCGCCGATCTGCGAGCGCGCCGAATAGCGTATCAGCGCATGCCCCGACGCCAGCGTCTTCAGCTCGGGCTTGGCGTTGGCCGCCGCCAGCTTTTCCGGCAGCAGCAGCACGAAGGGTTCGGTCAGAATCGGATAGCGATCGAGCCCGTCTACGTCGTCCATGGCGTCGCTGCTGATGATGAGATCGAGGTTGCGGCTCAACAGGCCTTCTGCCTGGTCATGCGCAAGGCCCGAGCGGAATGCGAGGCGCTCAACCTGCGACAGCAACGAGCGGATCAGGCTGGGCCCGACCGTGGCCGCAAAGGAATCGATGATGCCAATGCGCAACTCGTGCATTTTCGAGGCGCCGGCCTGGCGCACTACCGTCACGAGTGCGGCCGCGTCCTCCACCAACGGCACCGCATGGCGCTGCAGCACCATGCCGGCAGCCGTCAGCTTGAGCGGACGTTCCGCGCGGTTCAGCAAGACCGTGCCGAGGTCGTCTTCGAGCTGCCGTATGCTTTGCGACACCGCCGATTGCGTCAGCCCCAGGCCCTTGGCGGCGGCCGTCATGTTGCCGCACGTGCTCACCGCGAGAAATACCCTGAGCGCATTGAGATCTTCAATCATCGGATAGAGGTGGATATAGTGTATTCAATCGCCCGCGGCCTCACAACGATGCCGCACTGCGCAAGGTCCAACATTAGCAGATCTTATGATAGTGCGTAAGCGCACTAATGGTCCTCTTGCGGGCCGCCCAAGCGGTTGACAAACCATCATCAAAACTGATTCCATCGCCGCCTGATATGCCGCTCTTGTCGAACGCATGAAATACTCGATTATCAGCCTCGCCCGCAATGCGCTGAGCTACCACGAGCGCTGGCCGCGCGCCTGGCGCAGCCCGGAGCCGCGCGCCGAGTACGACGTCGTCATCATTGGCGGCGGCGGCCACGGCCTGGCGGCGGCGTACTATCTCGCGAAAAATCACGGCATCACCAACGTCGCGGTGATCGAAAAAGGCTGGCTCGGTGGCGGCAACACCGGCCGCAACACCACCATCGTGCGCTCGAATTATTACCTCGAGCCGAATGCGCATTTCTACGAGCATTCGCTGAAACTGTGGGAGGATCTGTCCGCCGACCTCAATTACAACGTGATGTTCAGCCAGCGCGGCGTGCTGAACCTCGCGCACAGCTACGCGGACCTCGACACGTACGCGCGGCGCGGTAATGCGATGCGGCTGAACGGCATTGACGCCGAGCTGCTCATGCGAGACGAAGTGGCAGCGAAGGTGCCGCCGCTCGATTGCTCGCCGTCGGCGCGCTATCCGATCATGGGCGGCCTGCTGCAACGACGCGGCGGCGTCGCGCGTCATGACGCCGTCGCGTGGGGCTATGCGCGCGCCGCCGACGCGCGCGGCGTCGACATCATCCAGCAATGCGAAGTCACGGGTCTGCAGCGCAACGGCAATCGCATCACGGCCGTCGAAACCACGCGCGGCATCATACGCGCGAAAAAAATCGGCCTCGCGGTCGCCGGCCATTCGGGTCACGTCGCGGCGATGGCGGGATTCCGGTTGCCGATTGAAACTCACGTGCTACAGGCACTCGTATCGGAGCCGCTGAAGCCCGTGCTCGATACGGTTGTCACGTCGGGCGCCGTGCATTTCTATATCAGCCAGTCCGACAAGGGCGAGCTCGTCATGGGCGGCGACATCGACGGCTATAACTCGTACGGCCAGCGCAGCAATCTGCCGGCCATCG
>JBDSSV010000630.1:0-6886 GCA_039928535.1 Burkholderiales bacterium | reverse complement strand
TTGCCGGACTTGTCGGTCATAAACGGTGATTTGTCGCGGTTGGAATCCAGATGCAGGTGGATGATCCGGTTCGAGATGGTGGTGAAGATCGTGATGTCCTTGTTGGTCTTCAGCTTGGCGTAGTCGGCCGGCGGCACGGCTTCTATCATCTGCACGTCGCCGGACAGGAGCGCCGCGATGCGCGAAGGGTCGGACGTAATCAGGCGGAACGTCACTTTGTCCCACGCGGGTTTCGGCCCCCAGTAGTTGTCGTTGCGCACAAGTTCGATGCGGTCGCCTTTCAGGTAGCGCACGAATTTCCACGGCCCCGTGCCGACGGTGGCCTTGCCCGAATCGAAATCGGCGTTGGTGGCGCCCTTCGCCGCCTTGCTCGACACGATGATGAGGCCCGCCATGTCGGTCGGCATGTTCGGATACGGCGTCGCGGTCTTCAGCCGGATGGTGTACGGGTCGACGATGGTTTTCTCGACGATGGAGCGCGTGTAGATCGTGAAGCCGCCCGGCGCGTTGATGATGCCCGGGCGCTCGATCGAATAGGCGACGTCCGCCGCGGTGAAATCCGAGCCGTCGTGAAACTTGACGCCGCGGCGCAGCTTGAACTCCCAGGTCAGGTCGTCGACCGTACGCCAGGATTCGGCGAGCGCGGGCTTGGGGTTCTGCTTTGCGTCGTTCTCGATCAGCTTGTTGAAAATCTGCTCGGCGATGCTGTTGTTCGGCGCCGCATTGTTGTTATGCGGGTCGATTGAAGTGACGTCGGCGCCCAGACCGATCACCAGTTCGGCGGCGCCGGCGGGGACGCTAGTCGCAATGACAATCAGTGCTGCAGTCAATAAGCGGACGATCATGTCGGCTCCAATTCTGAATTACTGCGGCCTGAACTCGTGCGCGAGCGTGCGCTCGTCGGTGCGCGGCGTGTAGACGATGCCTTTGCGCGTGGCCCACAGGTTGACCTGGTGATGCAGCGGAATGATGCCGAGGTGACCGATGCCGATTTCCGTCGCCTGCTGCAGTAGCTTCTCGCGTTTCGCATCGTCGACCGTGGCGAGCGCCTGTTCGAGCACGGCGTCCAACTTCTGATTCGAATAGCGCCCGCGGTTGGCCGTGCCCATGCCTTTCTTGACATCGTAGGTCGCGAGCTGCGCCTTGAGCGGCGACGAAGCTTCAGCAGTGTCGGCCGCCCAGCCGACCAGCATGAAGCTGAATTCAAGTTTGGTGGCGCGCGAGAAATAAATCGCCGACGGCAGCGTCTCCACCCGCGTCTGGATGCCGATGCGCGAAAGCATCTGCGCGACGGCCTGGCAGATCTGGTCGTCGTTCACATAACGGTCGTTGGGCCCGTGCAACGTGATGCCGAACCCATCGGGGTAGCCAGCTTCCGCCAGCAGTTTCTTCGCGCCTTCAGGATCGAACGGCTCAGGCTTCATTCCCGGCACGTAGCCGAACAAGCCTTCGGGCATCAATTGGCCGGTCGCGACGGCGGCGCCTTCCATCACGCGCTCGACGATGGCCTGGCGGTTGATGGCTTTGGACATCGCCTTGCGCACGCGCACATCCTTGAGCGGATTCTTTTCGAGCGGCTTGCCGGCCTTGTCGGTCACCATCGGTGATTTATCGCGGCTGGTATCGAGATGCAGGAAAATCAGGCGGTGCGATATCGTGCGCGAAATCACCGCGGCCGTATTTTTCGACAGGCGCGCGAGGTCGGCGGTCGGCACGTTTTCGATTGCCTGAACGTCGCCGGAAAGCAGCGCCGCCACGCGTGACGGATCGCTCGCAATCACGCGGAAAGTCACTTTGTCCCACGCCGGTTTGGTGCCCCAGTAGCTGTCGTTGCGCGCGAGTTCGATGCGGTCGCCTTTCGCATAGCGCACGAATTTGAAGGGGCCGGTGCCGACGGTTGCTTTGCCGGAATTGAAGTCGGCGGTCGTGGCGCCATTCGCGACTTTGCTCGATACGATAAACACGGTTCCCATGTCATTAGGCATGAGCGGATACGGCGTCGCCGTTTTCAGGCGGACGGTCAGCGGATCGACGACTATTTTTTCCGTGATCTGGTTCGTATACAGCGTGAACGGTGACGGGCTGTTCGGCACGTGCGCCGTGCGCTCGATCGAGAAGACGACGTCCGCAGCGGTGAAGTCCGAGCCGTCGTGAAATTTCACGCCTTTGCGCAGCTTGAACTCCCAGGTAAGGTCGTCGATCGCTTTCCACGACACCGCAAGCGCGGGTCTCAGCAGCGATTTGGGATCTTTGGTGACGAGCGTCTCGAATATATGCTCGGCGATATTATTGTTGGGCGTGAGGTTATGATAATGCGGGTCGATTGAAGTCACGTCGGCGCCAACCGCGATGCTGATGTCCGCGGCGTTCGCGAACGTGCTGCCAAACAGCAGCGTAATGGTTGCCAGAAATATTCTCGTACGCATGGGGCTCCCTCCTGAAAACGGCGCTTTCAGCATACCGTAAATCGAGCGGTTTGTGACCGCGCAAGATTGATTGCAGCGGCGCGCCACACGGGTTCGATTGACACCCTCCGACCCCGCACCTATTCTGTGCCATTAACAACAAAATTGCACAGTCATGGCCACCCCAAACTCAAGCGTGCCCGCCAGCCTCGAAATGATACGCACGCTGGTGGGATTTCCTACCGTCAGCCGCGATTCGAATCTTGAACTCATACATTTCGCCCGCGACCGCCTTGCAGCACTCGGCGCCGATTCCCGCCTCACCTATAACGACGAGCGCAGCAAAGCCAACCTGTTTGCCACGCTGGGCGAGAAGAACAAGCCCGGCATCGTGCTGTCGGGTCATACCGACGTGGTGCCGGTCGACGGCCAGGCGTGGGACACCGATCCGTTCAAGGTCGTCGAAAAGGACGGCAAGCTTTACGGGCGCGGCACGTCGGACATGAAAAGTTTCGTCGCCGTCGTGCTCGCGCTCGCACCGGAATTCGCGCAGCGTGGCCTGAAGACACCCATACATTTCGCGTTTTCGTACGACGAAGAAGTTGGCTGCATCGGCGTGGGCCGGCTTATCTCTGATCTTGCCGACGCCGGCATCAAGCCGAAATCCTGCATCGTCGGCGAGCCCACGTTGATGCGCCCCGTCATCGCCCATAAAGGCAAAAAAGGCTTTCGCTGCATTGTGCGCGGGCTGACATGCCACTCGGCATACGCGCCGGCGGGCGTCAACGCGGTGGAGGCGGCCGCGGAGGCGGTGGCTTTTCTCAAATCGATGGCGCGGCGGCATCGCGACCACGGCCCGTTCGACCGCGGCTTCGACGTCGCGCATACTACGGTGCATACGGGCGTGCTGCGCGGCGGCACAGCGCTCAACATTGTGCCGCACGAATGCACGTTTGATTTTGAATTCCGCCATTTGCCCGGCGACGACCCCGATGCGCTGTTTGCCGAGTTCAACACCTACCTCGAGACGCGGCTCGTCCCGGAAATGCGCGCCGTCCATCCGGATACCGGATTTACCATCGTGCCATTGTCGGTACTGCCTGCGCTGGATAACGGGCCCGAGGGCGAGGTGGTGGGACTCGCGCAGGAGCTGTCAGGCAACAACGACTTCGGCAAGGTGTCGTTCGGCACCGAAGGCTCGCAATTTCAGCGCGCGGGCATTCCGACTGTCGTGTGCGGGCCGGGCTCGATCGAGCAGGCGCACAAGCCGAATGAATACGTCGCCGTGGAGCAGATCGTTAAATGCGAGCAGTTCATCCGGCGGCTGATGGACCGCGTGTGCGCTACGTGACCGCGTGACGGGCCACTAGCTCGTCAACGCGATGTATTTTTCGTCGTCCTGGTGCTCGCGTTCGAACTTCAGGAAATCGTAATAACCGCAGCGCGGCTCGGCCGGATAGGCGCGGCACAGGCCGGGCCTGGCTTCATACACCGTGCACTGGCGCTTTTTAGTATCGAAAAAACTGCAGATCTTGCCGAAGAGCTTGTCCTTCTGGTGGCGTAGCGTGCGCACCTTTGCGGCAATGTCGTACTTGGTAAAGCGGTCTTCGGCCTGCTGGTAGGTCACGGCAAAGTGCTTCGCCAGGCGCGCGATGTCGCGCTTGCCGACTTCGATGAGATCGTAGCTGCAGCAATAGCCGGGACATTTCAGGCAGTCGTAGCTGACGCGGGTTTTAGCCGCAGGGGCAGCTTGCTTGACGATGGGAATTACGCGGTGTTGTTTCGACATGGATCTCTGGCAAAAAGAAGGCGTGATGAGCAATGGGTAATGGGAAGTATACCGCGACTGCGTGCAGGCTCTTCGCCCATCACGCATTACCCATTACCGATTACCGGCGTTAGTGATGCAGGATTTTTGACAGGAACTGGACGGCACGCTCGGAACGGGGCTTGCCGAAGAAATCGTCTTTCTGCGCATCTTCGACGATCTCGCCCTTGTCCATGAAGATCACGCGGTGCGCGACTTTGTTCGCGAATCCCATCTCGTGCGTGACCACCATCATGGTCATGCCTTCCTTGGCGAGCTCGACCATCACGTCCAGCACTTCATTAATCATTTCCGGGTCGAGCGCGGACGTCGGCTCGTCGAACAGCATCGCGATCGGGTCCATCGACAGCGCGCGCGCAATGGCGACGCGCTGCTGCTGACCGCCGGAGAGCTGGCCCGGGTATTTGTCCTTGTGCGCGAGCAATCCGACGCGGTCGAGCAGTTTCAGCCCGCGCTCGATGGCTTCAGCCTGCGGACGCCCGAGCACCTTAATCTGGCCGAGGGTGAGGTTCTCGGTGATCGACAGGTGGGGAAACAGCTCGAAGTTCTGAAATACCATGCCGATACGCGAGCGCAGCTTTGACAGGTTCGTTTCTTTCGCATTAACCGATACACCGTCGACGATGATGTCGCCTTTTTGGAAGGGCTCCAGTCCGTTGACCGTCTTGATGAGAGTGCTCTTGCCCGAACCCGATGGTCCGCACACCACGACGACCTCGCCTTTCGAGACCTGGGTCGTGCAGTCGGTCAGCACCTGGAAGCTGCCGTACCATTTGCTGATGTTCTTGATATCGATCATGGGGGGTGTAGCGGACATGGCGGAACCTTAACGGATGATGGCCATTTTGGCCTGCAGTTTTTTGACGATTAGCGATAACGAAAAGGAAACCAGGAAGTAAACAAGCGCGGCAAACGTATACATTTCCACCAATCGATAGTCGCGATTGGCGGTTTTGGCGGCAGCGCCCAGAAAATCAGTGACCGAGATGACATAGACAAGTGAGGTGTCCTGAAACAGGATGATGGTCTGCGTCAGCAATACCGGCGTCATGTTGCGGAAGGCCTGCGGCAGCACAACTGTGCCCATGGTCTGCCAGTAATTGAGGCCCAGCGCCTGACCGGCCGCCACCTGGCCGCGCGGTATCGACTGGATGCCGGCGCGCATGATTTCGCAGTAGTAGGCGGCTTCGAACATCACGAAGGTGATGACGCAGGACATGAATGCGCCGACATGTACGGGTTGCGACGCACCCGTGACCCACGCGCCAACGTACGGCACCAGAAAGTAAAACCAGAAGATCACCAGCACCAGCGGCACCGAGCGAATGACGTTGACGTAAGTGCCGGCGATTATCGACAGCGGGCGCAGCCGCCCGAGCCGCATCATCGCGAGTATGGTGCCGAATATGATGCCGCCGGCCATCGCCAGCAGGGTCAGCGTAAGCGTAAACGTCATTCCCACCTTGAAGAGATAGGGCAGCGAGCGCTGGATGACGTCGAAATCGTAGCCCGAGAACATACTCTTAGTGTCCCGGCGTTATCTGGCTGGCGCTGGCGATGAAACCCGGCACGCGGATCTTGTTTTCAAGCATGCGCATCAGCAGCACAACGATCAGGTTGGTGATCAGGTAGATTACGGTTGCCGCGGAAAATGCCTCGAACACCTTGAACGAGAACTCCTGCATGGCGCGCGCGCGCCCGGTCAATTCGAGCAGGCCTATCGTCAGCGCGACCGAAGAATTCTTGATGATGTTGAGAAACTCGGACGTCAACGGCGGCATGACGATGCGGAAGGCCATCGGCAGCAGCACGTAACGGTAGGTTTGCGGCAGCGTGAGGCCGATCGCGGTGCCCGCCATGCTCTGGCCTAGTGGCAAAGACTGGATGCCCGCCTTGATCTGCTCGGCCACGCGTACCGACGTGTAAATGCCCAGGCACAGTACTGCCGGCAGATACGAACTCCATGGCGGCGGCATCTGCTTGATCGCGTCACCGAGTTGCTTCGGCAGCAGTTCCGGCAGCACGAAGAACCACAAAAACATCTGCACGAGCAGCGGAACATTGCGGAAGACTTCGACGTAGGCGTTGCCGAGGCGGACGACCCACGGCATCGGCGTCGTGCGCAGCGTGCCGACGATCGAGCCGATCGAAAGAGCAAGCACCCACGCGGCTAGCGCGGTGAACAGCGTCCAGACGAGGCCGCCAAGCAGATAGTGCAGCCAGGTGCCTGAGCCGTCTGCGGCGGTCTGGCTAAAGATGCTCCATTGCCAGTCGTACTTCACCGTGAACTCTCCCTAAAACAAAACGGGGGACTCCCTAGTCCCCCGCGTGCTGCGCGATCGGTTATTTGTACGCTAGCGGATCACCCGAATCGGTCGGGTTCGCGACGACGCCTTTTAACAACGACGACATCGGTACGTTGTAGTTGAGGCCCTTCGGTGGCACGGGTGACGTGAACCACTTGGCGTAAATCTTGTTGATCTCGCCGCTCTTGTAGACTTTCGTCATCGTGTCGTCAGCCAGCTTCTTGAACGCGGGATCGTCCTTGCGCATCATGATGCCGTACGGTTCGGGCAGTGAAAACGCATCCGACGAGATCACGTAGTCGCCGGGCGTGCGCGATTGTGCGATGAGGGAGGACAAAATGATATCG
>JBDSSV010000629.1:0-7216 GCA_039928535.1 Burkholderiales bacterium | reverse complement strand
CCATCATGTCGACCAGCGCCGGCGTCGCACCTTTATACGGAATATTGACAATTTCGACGCCGGTCATCGTTTTAAAAAGTTCGGCGCATAAACGCGGCGGGGAACCCGGGCCGGTCGACGCGTAGTTGAGCTTGCCTGGCTGCGCTTTGGCAAGCTTGATAAGGTCCCGCACATTGCGCGCAGGCACCGACGGATGCGAAACCATCGCATATTGATTGGAAACGATCATGCTGACCGGCGCGAAGTCCCTGACCGGATCGAATGGCGGCTTGAGATAAAGTGCCGGTGCTATGGTCAGATAGCTACCGCCCAACAGCAGGGTATAGCCATCAGGCGGCGCCTTGGCGACGATTTCAGCGCCTATATTGCCGCCCGCGCCGGTGCGGTTGTCCACTATGACCTGCTGCCCGAGCAGATCGGCCATGCGGCGCGCCACAGCGCGCGCGACGATATCGCTCGGACCGCCGGCCGGAAACGCCGCGACGAAACGGATTGGCTTCGACGGGAACGATTGCGCCAGCGCGCTGCCGCCGGCGGTCATCAATCCCGCCGTTGTGGTTAACGCAATGTGAAGAACGCGGAAATTGCGCATGGGCCCGTCCCGATCAACGCTTTAAAGGCGCACGTTTATCGAATTCGGCGACCGCGTCTTCCAGCGTCATGAACACCGCCCCTTCGGTTTTCAGTTTTTTGATCAATTTCTCCAGCATCAGCATGCGGCCACCGCGCCCGATCACGAACGGATGGAACGTGTAGGTGATGACGCCCCACTGCAGGTTTTTCTTCAGATACAGGAAATCGTTGACCCAGTTTTCGAGCACGAGATTGGTGTTCATTAAGCCGGGCAGTATCCAGTCCTTGGTGCGGATGAATTCGAAATGCGGATAGTCGTCGAGCGTCCAGCTGATCGGCATTTCAATCAGCTTCGTCGTCTTGCCGAACACCGCGGGCTTGTCCACGTCGATGATGTCGCCCTGGCGCACGCGATACGGTGTGTAATCGTCGCCCATCATGCTGCTGTCGTAGGTGAAGCCGTGCTTCAGCAGGAGTTCGACGGAACTCGGGCTCAAATCCCACGACGGGGAACGGTAGCCGCGCGCATAGCGACCGGTGAGCTTCTTGATCTGTTCATTCGCGCGCGTCAGCCCTGCTTCTTCCTGGTCGCGCGTCAGCAGCGCCGGCGGCACGTGCGTCCAGCCGTGATGACCGATCTCGTGGCCCGCAGCGAACACCTCCCTGCAGCGGCCGGGATACGTCTCGAGCGTATGGCCCGGGATGTACCAAGACGTCTTGATCTTGTATTTCTTCAGCAGCGCGAGCAAACGCGGCGTCGCAACGTCGGCCCCAAACTCGCCGCGCGATACCGGCGTCGGCGAAGTCATGCCGCGCGCGATGAACCCGGACATCGCGTCGAAATCGAACGTCAAACAAACTATGTGCCTGGCCATCGAAGCTCTCCGGTCCTGAATTACGTTATGCGCTAATAGGCGGAGCGGCCGCCTTCGGCCGGGATCGTCGCGCCGGTAATCATGCGCGATTCGTCGCTGGCCAGAAATAGCGCGATGTTCGCGATATCTTCCGGCTGGCCGACCCAGAACGGATACTCCTTGCTGCGCCCCGCCGCATCCTGCCGGTCGACGATACTTCCGGGCTGGTCCGGCGTACCGTAGTTGGATGTAATGCGCTCCGTCAATATGCGGCCCGCGCATATCGCGTTCACGCGCACGTTGTTCTTCGCATAAGCGCCGGCGAGCGCGCGCGTCAGTGACAGTATTGCGCCTTTCGCCGACGTGTAAATGTGCGCATGGCTGCCGCCGCGCAACGCGGCGCCTGACGACATGTTCACCACTGCGCCGCCGCCGGACTTGATGATTGCCGGGATCGCGTGGCGGCAGCATAAGATCGGCCCCAGCACGTCGAGCGCCATCGTGTGTTGCCACACCTTGAGGTCAACATCCGTGACATAGCTGTCGGCGGGGACCGAGCCGCCCGCGCAGTTATACAAGACGTCAATGCGGCCAAAGCGCTCCAGCGTGGCCGCGACGGCGGCTATTACGCTGTCTTCGCTCGTCACGTCGGTCGCGATAAACAGCGCATCGCCGCCGGCTGCGCGCACGAGATTTTCGGTCGCCTGGCCAAGGTCGCCCTTGATTTCTGCGAGCGCAACACGGGCGCCTTCGCGCGCAAACATCACCGCAGCGGCACGTGCAATGCCGGATCCCGCGCCGGTGATGAAGGCGACTTTGCCCGCCAGACGGTTCATGCCTGTCCCCGTGCTGCCGGCAATCTCAACGCGGGCACTGCTTCAACAAGAACCGCAGCAGCTCGTGCGCGCATTTTTCCGGCACCGAATCGGTGATGTTGTGCGGCAGGCCTTCGTAGACGACGAACTCGCAATCGCGGATCTTGTTTTTGATCACGGCGTACTGGTCCTCCGTGCCGAGGGGATCGGGATGCGGAATTACTGCCAGGGTCGGACAATGGATTTCGTTCAGCCGATCGGTCAGGTCGCAGGCTTTCATCATGCGCACGAAGCGATAGAACAACTCGGGGTCGGTCTTCGCCGCTTCGTCGATAAACCAGCGCTTGAAGCCGGCGTCCGCGCCTTTGGGCAGACGATCGCCGATAGTCGATTCGAGAAAACCGAGAAAACCCTGCGCCTTGATTCCGGCGATCCATTTTTCATCATCGACCAGAGAATTCTTGAGTCCTGGTGTCGACGCAAAATCGCCGAGTGTCTTGACCCGTTCCGGGTAATCGATCGCGACTTGCATCGAAACTATCGCGCCCGCCGACGACCCGGCGATATGAAACTGCTTGCAGCCCAGCGCGTCGGCAATTTCGATTACGTCCTGCGCGAGCCGCTCCACCGTCAACTGATCGGGCCCGGGTATTTCGCTCTGCCCATGACCGCGCATGTCCGGCCGCACGACGCGAAAATGACGCGCCAGTATGGGCACCCATTTGTACAGCCGGCGCGAACTTCCCATCGCCGCATGCACAATGAACACCGTTTCCTGCGGCCGCCACGGATCGCTGTAGTCGTCGACCGCGTAGCCCAGCTTCAGGCCGTCGCTGGCGATATGAGTATGCAGGGTGGAAGACAAAGTCATCGCAGTCTTTCAATCGAGTTTGACGCCCGCGGTCTTGATGACGCGCGCCCATTTTTCGGTTTCGCTTTTGATGTTGGCGGCGAACTGGTCCGGCGTGCCGCCGATGGGATCGAAACCCAGATCGACCAGCCGTTGCTGAATATCCGGCTGCTTAAGTACGCCGGCAATGGCAGTGCTCAGTTTGTTAATGATGTCTTTCGGTGTCGCCGCCGGCGCGAGACAACCCCAGTACGTGCCCGAATCGACGCCTTTAAGGCCCGACTCGACGAACGTCGGCACTTCCGGCATCGCCGGCGAGCGCTTGTCCCCCGTCACGGCAATCGCGCGCAAGCGGCCGACCGCGACGTGCTGCTTCACCGAGCTGATGCCGGCGAACATCATAACGACCTGCCCGCCCAGCACGTCGGCGACCGCGGGGCCGGTGCCTTTGTAGGGGATATGGACGAGATCGATTTTAGCGACGAGCTTCAGCAATTCGCCGCCCAGATGCGTCGAACTGCCGGGGCCGCCCGACGCAAAATTGAGCTGGCCGGGCTTCGCTTTGGCGAGCGCGACGAACTCCTTCACCGTTTTGACCGGCACGGACGGATGCACGATTAAGATAACCGGCGCCGCGGCCAGTAAAGAGACGGGCGCGAAATCCCGCGCTGAATCGTACGGCAGCTTGGTGTAGAGACTCGGATTGGTCGTAAAAGACGTATCGACCGTCAGCAGCGTATAGCCGTCGGGTGCGGATTTAGCCGCCATTTCGCTGCCGATCGTGCTGCCACCGCCGGCGCGGTTGTCGATGACGAGTTGTTGCCCGAGCGTTTCAGACAGTCGCGGGGTGATGGTGCGCACGAGAATGTCAGTGCCGCCGCCGGGCGCGAACGGGACAATCACGCGCACTGCGCGGACCGGATAGTTTTGCGCCACACAGGGAAAGCTCACCAGAGACACAGCCAGCAAAAAAGGTATACGCAATTTCATGTGTCGCCCCGCATGTTTCAGCATGTTGCTTCCATTGCAATGTTCCCCGAATTTCTTTTGAATTCTAACTCATCGCCGGCCGGCTGATTGCGTGTTGACGCAAAGAGCCGGGCGTCGATAACATGTGGTGCTCCCTTCCCCCGAAAGAACAATACGCATGTCCCGCCTGCCTGCCATTACCGAGAAATCCTCGCCTGCCGTCGCCGAAGTATTCGCCGAAATCATGGCCACGCGCGGCTTCGTGTCCAACGCACTGAGCGCGATCGGACATGCGCCGGAAGGCCTGCGCCACCTCGCCCGGCTGGGCGCGTATACGAAATACCAGACCGACCTGCCGGAACGCCTGCGCGAACTTTGCATCCTGTGCGCGGCGCGAGGCGTCGCTTATGCCTGGACCCATCATTCGGCACTGGCGATGCAGGTCGGTATTCCACAAGCCGCGGTCGACGACATAGGCGCCGGCCGCGTGCCCGCAGCGCTGCCGCCCGCGGAGCAGGCGATCGCGCGTTTCATACTGGAAGCGTTTTCGCCGCAATCGGTCAGCGCAGCGACATTTGCCGAACTCGCCCGCCATTTTACGCCGCGGCAAACCACCGACATCGGGTTGTCCGCGACTTACTATCTCGCGCTTGGCACCATGGTCAGGGCGTTCGGCGTCGAAATGGAAGCGCCGGCGGTCCTGCAGGTCGAACAAGACTGGCAGAAGAAAAAGGCCGGATTGTGAGGAGCAATGCATTCAATCCTGAAGGAAGATCATGAACCGCATACATGCCTCGTTGATGTTGGCCGCCGTCTTTATTTCCCCGCTCGCGTGCGCGCAGGGCTATCCAGCTAAACCCATACGCATCATCGTCTCCTACCCGGCCGGCGGCGCCAACGACATCGTTGCGCGCATGGTCGGACAAAAGCTCCACGAGACGCTGGGGGCAAACATCGTCGTCGACAACCGCGCGGGCGCCGGCGGCACCATAGGCGCCGACATCGCGGCCAAGGCGCCCGCCGATGGCTATACGTTGCTGATGGCCGCTGGCGCGCACACGCTGGCGCCCAGCCTTTACAGCAAGCTGCCGTACGATATCGCGCGCGATTTCGCGCCGGTCAGTATCTGCGCGAAAAGCACTTATTTGCTCGTCGTTCATCCGTCAGTTCCCGCGCGCTCCGTGAAAGAACTGATCGCGCTCGCGCGCGCCAAACCGGGCGCTCTCAATTACGCATCATCGGGCATAGGCGCGCCACCGCATCTCGCCGGTGAAATGTTCAATACCCTCGCCAAGGTGCAACTGACGCATGTCGCGTACAAAGGCGACACGCCGGCCCTCGCCGATTTGCTGGGCGGTCACGTCGATCTTGCGTTCATCGCAGTATCGGCGACGGCACCTTATATCAAGGCAGGCAAGCTCAGGGCGTTGGCAGTAACGAGCGCACAGCGCACGCCGGTCATGCCCGACCTGCCGACGGTCGCCGAAGCCGGCGGACTGCCCGAATTCGACATCAGCACCTGGTGGGGCATGCTGGCGCCCGCCGGTACGCCCGCGGATGCCGTAAACAAATTGTCTGCAGCCATGGCGAAAATCGCCGCCATGCCCGACATCAAGACGCGTTTCGGCGAGTTGGGCCTTGAAGCCGCGTCCAATACACCGGAGCAGTTTGCCGCGTTCATCAAATCTGAAATTCAGAAGTTCGCGAAGCTCGCCAAACTCGCGGGCGTGAAGCCGGAATAACAGGCATTACAAGCCGGCAAGCAACTCGCGCGCCGGCGCGAGTTCACCGCACTCGACACGAGTGACCAGCGCTGCAATCGCGGCATGCGTCGGCGCCGGTATGCCGAGTTCGTCGCCCCTGACCGCAACATAGCCATTCATGAAATCGACTTCGGTGCGCCGGCCCTTGGCAATATCCTGCGCTGTGCCCGAACGGCCGCCTTCGGGCCGCCGCCGCAATCCCTCCAGCATCGACTGCTCGACCACGGCCAATGCCGCTGCATCACCCGCCGCCGCAGACAGCCATTTCTCTGCGGCAAGGCCGCGGATGCTTTCCAACCTGAATCCCGCTGCGATGCCGACGCGTATACCTTCCGCGGCGAGCTGGATTTGCAGCCGGCGCGCCGGTTCATAAGAGACGACCTCGTTTAAATCGAGCCCGGACGCGCCGCACAATCCCGTCGTCATCGTGTTTGCCGTCAGCTTCGACCAGCGCTCGCCCCACAGATTGGCCGTCACTTTCGCGCTGTCTACCGCGCGCAGCAGTTCGGCGACCCGTTGGGCGCGCGGTGTTGCGAGGCCGTTCAGTTCGCCGACGCGGAAAACCGTGTAAGTGTCGCCGCCCGGCATCTGCGTGCGCACGATGTGCCCTGGTGCGACGGCTTCGACGCTGATGGTGCTGGCGATGCAGCCGAGCGTCCGGCCCCAGCCCGCGATGCGCGCGACTTGTTCCTCGACAAGACCGTTCTGCATGGTGACAACGATGCCGCCGGGCGCCAGATACGGCGTGATCAGCGCGGCCGCCCAATCGGTGTCGTAGAGCTTCATGCAGATGAACGCGATATCGACTGCGGGCGCCAGGCTTTGCACTGCCGCGAGATCGAGCGCCTTGACCCGCACGGTGTGTTCACCCTGCGTTCCGCCCAGCTGCAGCCCGCGGGACTTGATTTGCGCCACATGCGAAGCCCAGGGATCGATCAGCGTGACGTCGTGTCCGGCGCGCGCCATGTGGCCGCCGACGTAACCGCCAACCGCGCCGGCGCCTACGAATGCTATTTTTTCATTCAACCGGCGTCAGCTCACCGGTTTCATCATCGGCGCGCGATCGGCTTCAAGCTCGATGCGCAGCGCGTTGATCACCGACGCGAGCGCCACGAAATAGCCGCACAATAAGGTGAGGTCGGTAACACCGCGCTCGTCGAACTCGCGCCGCGCCGCTGCAAATGTGGCAGCGCCGACATTGCCGCCGTGTGCGAATTCGCGCGCATAGTCGATTGCCGCGCGTTCGGCGCCGCTGAGGGTCTGGGCGAACATGCCGACATTGAGTTCGTCGAGTTCCTCCTGCGTGACACCTTCTTTCAATGCGACCGGCGCGTGGTGCGTCCATGCATATTGATTGCCGCGCGCCAACGCCAGTATCGCCAGCTCGCGAAC
>JBDSSV010000628.1:0-4391 GCA_039928535.1 Burkholderiales bacterium | reverse complement strand
ACGTATGGGCGCGAATCTGGTGAAGCGCCTGACGAAGGCAGGGCATAAATGCGTCGTTTACGACGTGCGCCCGGCCGTCGTCAAGAAAATGACGGGCCGCGGCGTGCGCGGCGCGTATTCGCTGGCTGAACTCGCCGCGAAACTGCCGCAGCCCCGCGCGGTGTGGGTGATGGTGCCTGCGGGCGTCACCGGCGAGACGATAGAGCAGCTCGCGGTAGTCCTCGACGCGGGCGACATCATCATCGACGGCGGCAACAGCTATTACCGCGACGACATCAAGCGCGCGCAGGCGTTGAAGCGCAGCGGCATCCATTACATCGATTGCGGCACCAGCGGCGGCGTGTTCGGCCTCGAGCGCGGCTACTGTCTGATGATAGGTGGCGAGACCGGCATCGTTAAGCACCTGGACCCGATTTTCAGGAGCATCGCGCCGGGGATGAAGGCCGCTGCGCGCACGCCGGGAAGAAAAGGCAGTGCTGACACAGCCGAGCAGGGATATCTGCACTGCGGTGCGGCCGGCGCCGGCCACTTTGTAAAAATGGTCCACAACGGCATCGAGTACGGCCTCATGGCCGCTTATGCGGAAGGGCTGAATGTTCTGCGCAATGCCAACGCCGGCAAGCGGCGGCACGCGATGGATGCGGAGACGGCGCCATTGCGCAGCCCGGAGTATTACCAATACGACCTCGACGTTGCGCAGATATCCGAGGTGTGGCGACGCGGCAGCGTGATCGGGTCCTGGCTGCTGGACCTTACCGCGGCTGCGCTGGTGAACGATCCCGGTCTGAAGGACTACGCCGGGCGCGTGTCGGATTCCGGTGAAGGACGCTGGACGCTGGAAGCCGCTATCGACGAGGCGGTGCCGGTCCCCGTACTCAGCGCCGCGCTGTATGCGCGCTTCAGCTCGCGTGGCGGCGCGGATTTTTCCAATCGGGTGTTGTCCGCGATGCGCAAGCAGTTTGGCGGACACGACGAGAAGAAGAAAGGGCGGCGCTGATATGAACAGCAAGGGCAGCGCGGCAGCCCGCTCCGGTGCGCTGGTGTTGTTCGGCGTGACAGGCGATCTTGTGCAGAAGAAAATTTTTCCGGCACTGTACGCGCTGGCGAAACGCGGCGCGCTCAACGTGCCCGTCATCGGCGTGGCTTCCTCCAGTCTGACCGTCGCGCAACTGCGCAAGCGTGCGACCGACAGCATCAAGGAGTACGGTCGCATCGATGACCAGCGCGCGCTGCATCATATGCTGTCACTGCTGAGCTATGTCAGCGGCAATTACAATGATGCGGGCACTTTCACGGCGCTTAAAAAAGCGCTGGGCAGCGCGCGCCGTCCCGCGTACTACCTGGCGATTCCGCCTGCGCTGTTTTCGACCGTCATTACGAGCCTGGGTGCCGCCGGCATCGCACCGCATGCACGCGTAATCGTCGAAAAGCCGTTCGGCCGCGATCTCGCATCGGCGCGCGAATTGAACCGCATCGCGCGCTCCGTTTTTCCGGAAGACTCGATATTCCGCATCGACCACTATCTCGGCAAAGAGGCGATCATGAATATCCTCTATTTCCGGTTTGCCAATTCTTTCCTCGAGCCGATCTGGAACCGCAATTACGTCGCGAGCGTGCAGATCACCCTGGCCGAGAACTTCGGGGTCGACGGCCGCGGCGCGTTTTACGAGACCGCCGGCTGCCTGCGCGATGTCATACAGAATCACATGTTTCAGATTCTCGCGCTGCTCGCCATGGAACCGCCCACCTACCGCGGCTTCGAAGCCGTGCATGGCGAGACGGCCGACGTGCTGCAGGCCATGCGACCTCTCAGCCCCGCGGACGTGGTGCGCGGGCAATATGCGGGTTACCGCAAAGAGCGGGGAGTCGCCAAGAACTCGGACGTCGAAACGTTCTGCGCGCTGCGGTTGTTCATCGATTCGTGGCGGTGGGCGGGTGTGCCGTGGTACCTGCGCTCGGGCAAGTATCTCGCGGCGACGGTCGGCGAAGTGATCGTCAAGCTCAAACCGCCGCCGCAGCGGCTATTCGCGGATTCAGCGCCGCCGGGAGGCGCCGCCAATTATCTGCGTTTTCGCCTGTCGCCGAATTCAGCCGTCGCGCTCGCCGCGCGGGTCAAACGCACCGGGCAGGAATTCGTCGGCGACCAGCATGAGCTTTATCTGATCGACGAACGGCCAGGGGAAGAATCGCCCTACGAGCGGCTCATCGGTAATGCGCTGGCCGGCAACGGCGCGCTGTTTACGCGTGAAGACGCGGTCGAGGCGGCGTGGACGGCGGTCGAGCCGGTGCTAAGGAAGCATGCGCCCGTCATCGCTTACCCGCGGCACAGCTGGGGTCCGAAAGAGGCAAACGCGTTGATTGCGGAGGATGGCGGCTGGTACCAACCTGGAGTCGGCCATGCCCCGGCCGGATGAAGACCATGCGACGGTCGGTGGCTGCCATTGCGCTGCGCGCTGGCTGATTGCGCCGTTCGAGGTGTTCGCAATGTCCCTGCACAGCGTCGGAACCCGACGACGGGCCAGCGCATGAGCGCGGACAGCGCAACCGTGTTCCTGTTCGACGTCGACAATACGCTGTTCGACAACGACGCATTGCACGAAGATCTCAGCCGTTATCTCGAACGCAAGCTGGGCGCGGCGAATCGGGATCGCTATTGGGACATCTACGAAGCGTTGCGCGCCGAACTTGGCTACGCGGATTATCTCGGCGCATTGCAGCGTTACCGATTAATGGAAAGCGCGGCCGCACGCGGTGATCCGCGCCTGCCGTCCGCCGCTGAATTTCTGCTCGATTATCCGTTTGCGGACCGTTTGTACCCGCGCGCGCTCGACGTGCTCGGGCACTTCAGCGCACGGGGAGCGACCGTTATCCTGTCGGACGGCGACGTCGTGTATCAACCGCACAAGATCAGGCGCTCTGGACTCTGGCAGGCGGTGCAGGGGCGAGTGCTGATTTATATTCACAAGGAGCAGATGCTCGACGACCTCGAGCGCCGCTATCCGGCGCGCCGCTACGTGATGGTCGACGACAAGCTGTCGATACTCGCGGCGATGAAAAATGCTCTGGGCGAACGCCTGACTACAGTATTTCCGCGTCAGGGGCATTACGCGCACGATCCGCATAATCTCGCTGCTTATCCGCCGGCCGATCTGGCGGTCGAATGCATAGCTGATCTGCTTGAACCCGCCAGCGCCGCCAGTCTCGACGCCGCCGGCAATCTCGACAAAACACAGGAGGTAACATGAACGCTGCACAGGAATTGCATGAACTGGGCCAAAGTCTGTGGCTCGACAACATCACGCGCGCGCTGCTGAACGACGGCACGCTGAGCCGCTACATAAAAGAATTTGCAGTGACGGGATTGACCTCGAATCCCACGATTTTCGATCAGGCCATCAAGGCCGCCGGCATTTATGACGAGGCCATACGCAAAAAAGCGGATGAAGGTAAATCAGGCGAGGCATTGTTTTTTGAGCTCGCCCTGGAAGATTTGACCCGGGCCGCCGATTTATTCCGTCCGGTCCACGCGGCCACCGGCGGCGTCGACGGCTGGGTGTCGCTGGAGGTGTCTCCTTTGCTGGCGGATGACGCTGCAGGAACCATCAAGGCGGCAGCGCAGCTGCATGCGCGCGCGCAATGTCCCAATCTCTTCATAAAAATTCCGGGCACCCGCGCCGGCTTGACCGCAATCGAGGAATCGATTTTTGCCGGCGTGCCGGTCAACGTCACGCTGTTGTTTTCGCGCGAGCAATACATCGCGGCCGCCGAGGCGTACTTACGCGGCATCGAGCGGCGCGCAGCCGCGGGGCTGGATCTCAAAGTCGCATCTGTCGCATCGATATTCGTCAGCCGCTGGGACGTGGCGGTCAAGGACAAGGTGCGGCAAGCGTTGCACAACCGGCTCGGCATTGCCATTGCCATGCGCGCGTACAAGGCTTATCGCGATCTGCTGGCTTCGGCGCGCTGGCAGAAGCTGGCCGCTGCCGGCGCTCAGCCGCAACGTCTGTTGTGGGCCAGTACCGGCACCAAGGACCCGGCAGCTGCGGATACGCTGTATGTCGAAGCGCTGGCGGCGCCAGACACCATCAACACCATTCCCGAAAAGACTTTGCTCGCGTTTGCCGGGCACGGCACAGTCAAGGATGTTTTGCCGGCCGATGGAGGTCATGCCGAAGCGGTCATTGCTGAATTTGCCCGCGAGGGCATCGATGATCAGGCGCTGGCCGCCGACCTGCAGCGCGAAGGCGCGGAGGCATTCAGTAAATCCTGGCACGATCTGATGACGCGCATCGCGGAAAAAAGCGCAGTACTGGCCGCGGCCGGGCCCGCGTGAGCGGCACGACCCCTGACGCGCCGAAGCAGCCGCTGACGGAGCGGCGAACATGGCGGGC
>JBDSSV010000627.1:0-20967 GCA_039928535.1 Burkholderiales bacterium | reverse complement strand
GGTAAGCCAGGACAACGATATTACCGCCGCGCATCTGCGCGAAATCATGCGCGAGCCGTACTACATACCGTCAGGCACGCCGCTGTTTACGCAGCTGCAGCAGTTTCAAGAGCATCAGGACCGGTTGTGCTTCGTCGTCGATGAATACGGCGAGCTCATGGGACTTTTGACGCTCGAAGACATCGTCGAGGAGCTGATCGGCGAATTCGCAACGCATTCGCCGCTGCAGCCCGCACATTTCCACCGTCAGGAAGACGGCTCCTACCTCGTCGAGGGCGGCAGCTTGTTGCGCGAGTTGAACCGCAAGCTCGGTTATCATTTCCCGCTCGACGGGCCGAAGACGCTGAACGGCCTGATCCTTGAGCATTTCCGCGACATACCGCAGCCCGGCGTCAGCACGCGCATTGCCGGCCACCGGATCAACATCGTGCAAACGCAGGACCGCGTGGTCAAAGCCGTGCGCCTGGCGCCGCCGAGTGACGCGCCAGAAAACCCCGTCGACGACGCGTAAGGAGGCACGACCGCCTTTACAAAGTAAACGCACAAGGGCATCATAGTCGCAGGATCAGGTTTTCAATCTAACCGATTGGTTAGATTGGATTTATGGGAGAAATATAAATGGCGACCACAGCCGCGACTGCCACCAAGAAAGACGTCAAGGAATTTACTTTTTCCTGGAGCGGCACCGACAAGGCTGGCAAGACGCTGCGCGGGGAGATGAAAGCGGGTGGCGAAGCCGTCGTCAACGCCATGCTGCGCCGGCAGGGCATCAAGGTCCTGAAGGTCAAAAAGCAGTCTGTGCGCCGCGGCGGCAGTATTACCGATAAAGATATCACGCTCTTTACGCGCCAGCTCGCGACCATGATGAAATCCGGCGTGCCGTTGTTGCAGGCGTTCGATATTGTCGGCAAGGGCCACAGCAACCCGGCAGTACAAAGACTGCTGATGGACATCAAGACCGAAGTCGAGACCGGCTCCAATCTGAAGGCCGCCTTCGAGAAGCATCCGCTGTATTTCGACGCGCTGTTCTGCAACCTGGTCGGCGCCGGCGAGCAAGCAGGTATTCTCGACAGCCTGCTCGACCGCCTCGCGACGTACAAGGAAAAAGTGCAGGCGATCAAGGGCAAGATCAAGGCCGCACTGTTTTATCCGATCGCGATTATCGTGGTCGCGTTCATCATCACTGCCGTCATCATGATATTCGTGATTCCCGCGTTCAAGCAGGTGTTCTCGAGTTTCGGCGCCGACCTGCCGGGGCCGACCCTGGTCGTCATGGCAATCTCGGAATTCTTCGTCAAGTACTGGTATTTGATCTTTAGCGTCGTCATCGGCGGCGTGTGGGGATTCATGTATGCGTGGAAGCGCTCGAAGTCGCTGCAGATCATCATGGACAAAATCGCGTTGCGGGCGCCCGTTTTCGGCGACATGGTGCGCAAAGCCACGGTGGCGCGCTGGACGCGCACGCTCGCGACGATGTTTGCCGCCGGCGTGCCGCTGGTCGAGGCGCTCGACTCCGTGGCCGGTGCGGCCGGCAATCACGAATATTACCTCGCGACGAAGAAAATCCAGGCCGAGGTATCCACGGGGTCCAGCCTGACCGTGTCGATGCAGAACGTCGAAATGTTCCCGAACATGGTGCTGCAGATGGTCGCCATCGGCGAAGAAGCCGGCTCGCTCGACGGCATGTTGTCCAAGGTCGCCGATTTTTTCGAAGCCGAGGTCGACGATGCGGTCGACGCGCTGTCGAGCCTGATGGAGCCCATGATCATGGTTGTGCTGGGCACGCTGATCGGGGGCATGGTCATCGCGATGTACCTGCCGATCTTCAAGCTCGGTCAAGCGGTCTGAAAGAAGGGATTGAGGATTGAGTTATTAGGATTGAGGCCGCCTCGATCCTCGATCCTCAGTCCTCAATCCTAAAATGTCTCTGCTACAGTCTTTCCAGGCGTTCCCCGCGCTGTTCATTACTTCCGTCGTGGCGCTGTCGCTCTCCGTCGGCAGCTTCCTGAACGTCGTCATTCATCGCCTGCCGAAAATGCTCGAGCGCCAATGGCGCGATGAACTCGCCGAACTGAATGGTCAGGAAACAGCCGCCGCGCCGCCCTACAATCTGGTGCTGCCGCGCTCGGCATGCCCGGCCTGCGAACATCAGATCAGCGCGTTGGAGAATATTCCGCTGCTGAGTTATCTCGCGTTGCGCGGCAAATGCTCGGCCTGCCAGGCGCGTATTTCGCCGCGCTATCCGCTGGTCGAAGCGCTGACCGGCGCGCTGTCGGGCTACGTCGCGTGGCGCTATGGGTTCAGCTGGCAGACGCTCGCCGCCCTGCTATTCGTTTGGGCCCTGATCGCACTGGCGTTCATCGATCTCGACACTTTTTATCTGCCTGATGACATTACGCTGCCGCTGGTGTGGGCGGGCCTGCTCGTGAACATGGGCGGCGTATTCGTCGATCTGCAATCCGCCGTTATCGGCGCGGCCGCCGGTTACCTCGCGCTATGGCTCGTGTTCTGGAGCTACAAGCTGGCGACCGGCAAGGACGGCATGGGCTACGGCGACTTCAAGCTGCTCGCGGCCATCGGCGCCTGGCTCGGGTGGAAAATGCTGCCGGTCGTGATCCTGCTGTCTTCACTGGTCGGTGCGGTGGTGGGATTATCGCTCATCGCCTTCGCGCGCCACGGACGCAACGTGCCGATCCCGTTCGGCCCTTATCTCGTGCTGGCCGGCATGATCGCGCTGTTCTGGGGCGAGCCCATTCTCGATTACTATCTCAAGAGCCTGTGATTCCATGGCGCTCGTCATCGCGCTTACGGGCGGCATCGGCAGCGGCAAGTCCAGCGTCGCGAATATGCTGGGGGAACTCGGCGCTACGGTCGTCGACACGGACGAGATCGCGCACGGGCTGACTGCGGCGGGACAACCCGGCGCGCTGGAAATCGGTGCAAAGTTCGGCCCCGAATACTTGACTGCAGACGGTGCGCTCGATCGCACGCGCATGCGCGAGCATGTCTTTTCGAATGCGCCGGCGAAGAAGAAACTCGAGGCCCTGCTGCATCCGATGATACGTGCCGAGGTCGCGCGGCGCGTCAGCATTGCAGCGGGTCGTGCGGGGGGGCTTCAGCCGCCGCATTACATCGTCATCGTGGTGCCGTTGTTAATCGAAACCGGCGCTTATCGCGATCTCGCGCGCAGGGTGCTGGTAGTGGACTGCCCGGAAGAAGAGCAGGTCGCGCGTGTTGTGCGGCGCAGCCAACTGACGCCCGCGGCCGTGCACGCCATCATGGCGACCCAGGTCAGCCGCACCGAACGGATTAGCCATGCCGACGATGTCGTGAGCAACGACGGTGACCTGCCCGCGCTGCGTGCGGCCGTTGCAGCGCTGCACCGGAAATACGTCGATCTCGCGGAAAATTCGCCCTCCGCATGATCAATTACCGTCGAATTGCGGTCAAAAGCCTGAATAAGGTCTTTATTTTTTTCAGATTATGTAGAACAATTGGCCGCACATTAATAACGATTGCGCCGGCCCACGCGCTGTGATCAGCTACGAATACCCACTGAGCGAGCGGATCCGTACATTGCTGCGGCTGGAAGACCTGTACGAGCGCGCGCTGTATTTCATCGCCAAGGCCGATTCGCAGGAGCACCACGTCGCGCTCCTGTGCATGTTCGAAATACTCGAAGTCGCGGGCCGCGCCGATCTGAAGTCCGACCTCTTGCAGGAACTCGAGCGGCAGAAGCAGTCGCTGGAGGCGCTGCGCGACAATCCCGGCATTTCGCAGGAAGCGCTCGATAATATCCTGTGGGAGATCGACCGCACGTCGTCACGGCTGTTTCAGATGTCGGGCAAGGTCGGCCAGGAACTGCGCGAGAACGAATGGCTGATGAGTATCAAGCAGCGCACGAACATCCCGGGCGGCGTGTGCGAATTCGATGTGCCTTCCTATCACTACTGGCTGCATTTGAGCGCCGAGCAGCACCGCCACGATCTCGAGGGCTGGCTGGCGCCCTTCCTGCCGATCCGCGACGGCATCTCCATCGTGCTGCGCCTGTTGCGCGAGAGCGGCAAGGGCTCAAATCAGACCGCGGTGCAGGGCGTTTATCAACAGATGATGGCGGGCCGTATTGCGCAGATGCTGCGCATTCGTCTCAAGCTGGACTATCACTGCGTGCCGGAAATGAGCGCCAACAAGTACGCGCTCAATATCCGCTTCACCACGCAGGAAGTTGGCCAGCGGCCCAAGGTGTTCGAATCAGACGTCGATTTTGAATTGACGTTCTGCAACCTCTGACGCCGTCGGTTGCGTGCAAATGATGCCGCGCGTGGTCAATTGCCCGCAATGCGGAAAACCCGCGGCATGGGACCCAGCCAATCGTTTCCGCCCGTTCTGCTCCGAACGCTGCCGCGTCATCGACCTCGGCGCGTGGGCGACAGAGGGCTATCGCATTCCAGTGGCGGAAAGCAAGGACGACGTCGAAGCGGAGCCGGGGTCGGGCGAGGCGCAGCAGTAACTCACCGGTACTGTGCGCCTGTCCACGCGCCGCGGAGCATGCCGAGGCCGTGCGCGCCACACCGCCACGCGCACTCGAGATCTTCCACATTCAAACCGCCCAGCGCGTATACCGGCAGCGGATAATCACGGATGAGGCGCGCAAATTCCGTCCACCCCAGCGTTCCAGCGTGGGCATGGCTCGCCGTCTCCGCAACGGGACCTAGCGCCACAAAATCGATACCGAGTTCGCGTGCGCGTGCCAGTTCTGCTTCGTCGTGACACGACGCTCCGCACCATGCGACGTCCGGCCGGCGTGCCACCGCCATCAGCGCGGCGGCCGGCAGATGGACACCGTCGGCGCCCGCGCGCGCGGCGATTTCGGCCGTGCCGTTGACGATGACGCGCGCGCCGTATGCATGCGCCAGAGCCACGACTTCTGCCACGAATGCGCCGAAGTCAGCACCGGACATTTGTTTTTCCCGCACCTGGATAAGGCGCAGCCCCTGCCGCAAAGAATGCGCCAGCTTTTGCATGAACACTTCGCGGCCGACCGTGGCCGCGCAGCTGATTCCGTAGACGCCGGGTAGATCAAGACCGCGCAATATGGGACCGTTGGCCGGCAATACCGGCGCAACCGTAATGTTTTTTATCGATTGCCACGTCAATTGCTGCTGTTCCCTGCCGTGCGCGTCGCCCGTCCACTCGACAACCCGGAAAAAACGCAGGCGCACGTCCGCATGCGGATAATTGAAATCGCGCGTCAGCCATGGATAAGCACGTGTCACATCGATCCCAAGCTCCTCAGCCAGCTCGCGCTTTATCGCCGTCGGCGCATCCTCACCCGGCTCGACCTTGCCGCCGGGGAATTCCCAATAGCCGGCATACGGTTTCCCGGGCGGGCGCTGCGCGAGCAGAAATTCTCCCGGGCGGTTGAAAATAACGGCGGCAACGACTTCGATGCGCGCGCGCGCCGTTGCGGTCACCATTGATTCGACGTGCAGGTCAGGATTTGCTGCGCGCGATCCGCGTGCGGCCGGCCCAGTCGCGCGCGAACTGCCACGCCACTCTTCCGCTGCGCGAGCCGCGCTGCAGGGCCCACTGCAGCGCTTCCTGACGCACGCCATCGGAAATTGCGCCCGCGACCTTGAAATGCGCGAGCCACCGAGCAACGATCTCGAGGTATTCGTCCTGATCGAACGGGTAAAACGAGACCCATACGCCGAAACGCTCCGACAGCGAGATTTTCTCTTCGACCGTTTCGCCGGGATGGATCTCATCGTCGACGCGTTTCGCCTCGAGGTTCTCCGACATAAACTCCGGCATCAGGTGGCGCCGGTTCGACGTCGCATAAATCAGGCAGTTCTCGGAAGCCGCGGCGACCGAGCCGTCGAGCACGACTTTCAATGCCTTGTAGCCCGGCTCGTCCGCTTCGAACGACAGATCGTCGCAATACAGCACAAAGCGCTCGGGCCGGTCCGCGATTAATTCGACGATCTCGGGCAGATCGATGAGGTCCTGCTTCTCCACTTCAATTACGCGCAGGCCGCGCGGCGCGTACTTGTTGAGCAGAGCCTTGATCAAAGACGATTTGCCGGTGCCGCGCGCGCCGGTTAGAAGCACGTTGTTGGCCGGATGGCCTTCGACGAACTGGCGCGTGTTCTGCTCGACCAGTTTTTTCTGGCGGTCAATGCCGCATAAATCCGCCAGCGCGATGCGGTGCACGTGCCTTATCGCCTCGATCGTGCCATGGCCATTGCGCTTGCGCCAGCGGAATGCGCTCGCCTTCCAGTTGGTTTCCGACGGTGCCGCCGGCAACAGTTTTTCCACCCGCGCGAGCAGCGCGTCGGCACGCTTGATGAGGCGGTCCCAGTCGTTCATGAGCGGTAATCCGCGTTGATACTAACGTAGTCGTGCGACAGGTCGCACGTCCACAGCGTCGCCGCCGCGGCACCCCGGTTGAGGACGACGCGCACGGTGATTTCGCTCTGCTTCATGACGCGCTGGCCGTCCGCCTCCTGATAGTCGGGATTGCGTCCGCCGTTGCGCGCGACGAGCACTTCGTCGAGATACAGATCGAGTTTTTCCGCATCGAGGTCGGCAATCCCCGCGTACCCGATCGCAGCCAGAATGCGGCCCAGATTCGGATCGGACGCAAAAAACGCGGTCTTGACGAGCGGCGAGTGCGCGATGGCAAAACCGGCCTTGCGGCATTCGTCTTCGCTGCGCCCGCCCTCGACGCGCACCGTGATGAACTTGGTGGCGCCTTCACCGTCGCGGATGATGGCTTGCGCAAGTTGCGCCGCCACCTGCGTCACGGCTTCACGAAAGGCCATGTAATCCGCGCTGCGCGCGTCGGTGATTTCGTTCATCGCCACCTTGCCGCTCGCGATCAGCATGAACGAATCGTTGGTCGAGGTATCGCCGTCGACGGTAATGCAGTTAAACGTTTGTTTGGCTGCGTGCACGACCGCAGCCCTGACGAGCGAAAGGCTCACGCGCGCGTCAGTCGCGATAAAACCGAGCATGGTCGCCATGTCGGGATGGATCATGCCCGCGCCTTTGGCGATGCCGGTGATAGTGACGGCAGCTTTGCCGATCTGCACGCGCCGCGACGCGGCTTTCGGCAGCGTATCAGTCGTCATGATGGCCTGCGCCGCATCGAACCAGTTGTCCTCGCGCAGGTTGGCGACGCACGCCGGCAGACCCGCGGCAATGCGCTCGACCGGCAGCGGCTCCATGATGACGCCGGTCGAGAACGGCAGTATCTGGCTCGGCGCACAGTTGAGCAGGCGCGCAAGATCCGCGCACGTCCGTCGCGAGTGCGCGAGACCGTCTTTGCCCGTGCCGGCGTTCGCATTGCCCGTATTGACGACCAGCGCGCGAATCGACCCCGCCGGGTCGGGAAATGACAGGTGCTCGCGTGTGACAACCACCGGCGCGGCGCAAAAACGGTTCTGGGTGAATACGCCGGCCACTTTCGCGTCGCCAGCCAGTTTGATGACCAGCAGGTCCTTGCGTCCGGGCTTGCGTATGTTCGCTTCCGCCACGCCGAGTGCGACGCCCGCGACGGGCAGCAGCGATGCGGGATCAGGCGCGGAAAGATTGACGGACATGGTGGCTATCCCAACGGGCGATGCGCAATTATATCTTGCGCTGCCCTGAGCGCGACGCGTTGGCGGACCTGCTGCAGCAACCTGTCAGGTCAATTTGCCGTGACAGTGCTTGTACTTCTTCCCCGATCCGCACGGGCAGGGGTCGTTGCGGCCGACTTTCTGGCCGGGACGCACGAAAGTTTGCGCGTCGGAAGCAGGTGCGTCAGCGTTCGCGTCTTCCAGGGCCTGATCATAGTCGGCGTGATGGTACTGGACGTTTTTCGGCGCCTCTGGCTCCTCGACTTTCTGCAACTCTGCTTCGCTGCGGACCTGCACTTTCAGCAGAATCTTGGTGACCTCGGTATTGATCATGTCGAGCATCAGAGAAAAGAGCTCGAACGCTTCGCGCTTGTATTCCTGGGTCGGCGTCTTTTGCGCATAGCTGCGCAAATGTATGCCCTGGCGCAGGTGATCGAGCGCCGCCAGATGCTCGCGCCAGTGCGAATCCACGCTTTGCAGCATGATCGCGCGCTCAAATTGGCGCATCGCCTCCGGCTCAACCGGCGTAGTCTTGTCCGCGTACTTGCGGTTCGCGAATTCGATCACGCGTGCGCGCAGGGCCGCTTCCTCCAGATCGTTCTCGTCGGCGAGCCATTGGCGCAGCGGCAAGTCGAGCTGCAACTCGGCGGCCAGCGTTTTTTCGAGGCCTTCGACGTCCCATTGCTCTTCCAGGCTTTCGGGCGGTATGTGCTGCGTGATGAAGGCATTGACGACTTCGCCGCGGATCGCCGTCAGGCGTTCGGAAATGTCCGTCGCTTCGAGCAACTGGTTACGCGATTCGTAGATTGCCTTGCGCTGATCGTTGGCGACATCGTCGTACTCGAGCAGGTGCTTGCGCATATCGAAGTTGCGGGCTTCGACTTTCCTCTGCGCGTTTTCAATGGCCCGCGTCACCCACGGATGCTCGATCGCCTCGCCGTCGGGCATTTTCAGGCGCTGCATGATGGCGGCCACCCGGTCGGACGCAAATATTCGCAGCAGCGGATCTTCGAGCGAGAGGTAGAACCGGCTCGAGCCCGGGTCGCCCTGCCGCCCCGAACGCCCGCGCAACTGATTGTCGACGCGCCGCGACTCGTGGCGCTCGGTCGCAATAATGTGCAGGCCGCCCGCAGCGACCACCTGATTGTGCAAAACCTGCCACGCATGGCGCGCCTCTTCGACGCGGCGCTGCTTGGTCGATGCGTCGAGACTTTCTTCCATTTCGATTCTGGTGACTTCGGGCTCGGGGTTGCCGCCGAGCACGATGTCGGTGCCGCGGCCGGCCATGTTGGTCGCGATGGTGATCGTTTTCGGCCGGCCCGCCTGCACGACGATTTCGGCCTCGCGCGCGTGCTGCTTGGCGTTCAGCACATTGTGCGGCAGCTTCTCTTTGTCGAGCAGGCTCGACAGTAATTCCGAGTTCTCGATCGACGTGGTGCCGACGAGCACCGGCTGACCGCGCTCGTAACAGCCCTTGATGTCGAGGATCACCGCTGCGTACTTCTCGCGGAACGACTGGTAAACCTGGTCCATGCGGTCGTCACGTACCATCGGCTTGTGGGTCGGAATCACCACGGTTTCGAGGCTGTAGATGTGCTGGAATTCGTAGGCCTCGGTATCGGCGGTGCCCGTCATGCCGGCCAGCTTCGAGTACATGCGGAAATAATTCTGGAATGTGATCGAAGCGAGCGTTTGGTTCTCGCGCTGGATCGCAACACCCTCCTTGGCTTCGACCGCTTGGTGCAGGCCATCCGACCAGCGCCGCCCCGCCATCAGGCGGCCGGTGAACTCGTCGACGATGATGATTTCGTCTTCCTGCACGACGTACTGCTGGTCCCGATGATAGAGCGAGTGAGCGCGCAACGCGGCGTACAGGTGGTGAATAAGATTGATATTGCTCGGATCGTAGAGGCTGCCGCCATGCGGTAGCAGGCCCGCCTCGGCGAGGAGGGCTTCGGCGCGCTCGTGACCAGCCTCCGACAGCAATACCTGGTGCTGCTTCTCATCGACGGTGTAGTCGCCGGGACTGTTCTCGTCGGCCTGGCGCTTGAGCTTGGGCGCGATCTCGTTCATGCGGTAGTACAGCTCGGTAGTGTCTTCAGCCTGGCCGGAAATGATCAGCGGCGTCCGCGCTTCGTCGATCAGGATCGAGTCGACTTCGTCGACGATCGCATAATTCAGCTTGCGCTGAAACCGCTCGGTCGGCGCGGTCGCCATGTTGTCGCGCAGGTAATCGAAACCGAATTCGTTGTTGGTGCCGTACGTGATATCGGCCGCATACGCGCCCTGTTTGTCGGCATGGTCCATCTGCGACAGGATTACGCCGACCGTCAGGCCGAGAAATCCATAGAGGCGTCCCATCCACTCGGAATCGCGCTTGGCGAGGTAGTCGTTGACCGTAACGACATGCACGCCTTTACCGGACAATGCGTTGAGATAAGCCGGCAGCGTCGCGACGAGCGTTTTGCCCTCGCCGGTACGCATCTCGCCGATCTTGCCATGATGCAAGACTATGCCGCCGACGAGCTGCACGTCGAAATGGCGCATGTTGAGAATGCGTTTGCCCGCTTCGCGCACGACGGCAAAGGCCTCCGGCAACAGCGCGTCGAGCGACTCGCCGCCCGCGTGGCGTTGCTTGAATTCGGCGGTCTTGGCCTTCAATTCGTCATCGTTGAGCTTGGCCATGACCGGCTCGAGCGCGTTGATGGCGCGCACCGAATGCATGTACTGACGCAACAGGCGGTCGTTGCGGCTACCGAAAATTTTCTTGAGCAGGCCTGTGATCATGAATACCGTCGCACCTAAATAAAAAGGGGTGGGGAAACACCCCACCCCCTCTGAATTTTAAAAAATTGACGTGCGTTAACTGGGCAAGCGGAGAAACCGCACGGGATTGAGCGGCGCCCCGTTCTGGCGAACTTCAAAATGCAGATGCGGGCCGGTGGCGCGCCCGGTGCTGCCGACTTTTCCGAGGTTGGCGCCGCCGAGTACCACATCTCCCGCTTTGACCAGCCGTTTCGACAAATGTGCGTAACGCGTAATCAAGCCATTGCCGTGATCAACCTCTATCATATTACCATATTGAGGATGAAAATCGGAGTAGGTGACGACCCCGCCGGCGGCCGCATGCGCGTCCGTGCCGGTCTCCGCCATGAAATCCATGCCTTCGTGAAACGCGCGCACGCCGTTGAACGGATCGATGCGCCAGCCGAAGTTCGACGAGTACCAGCCGCCTTCGATCGGCAGCACTGACGGCAGCAGTTTTTTCTTCGCGCTATCCACTATCATCAGCGAATCGAGGATGCCGAGCTTCTCGGTGCGGTCGTCCATCTGTTTCGTCAGCACGTCGACCTGGCGCGTGAGGTCGCCGAGCGACAAATCGTAGGTCGGCAGCGACGATATCGCGCCGCCGCGGCCGGGCGGCTGGTCGAACATGAAATCCTGCGGTTTGAATCCGGCGGTTTTGGCGAGACGCTCGCCGAGCGTGTCGAGGCGCAGCAACTGCGCCTGCATCGTGCCGAGTTTGGACGCCAGGGCGTTCAGGTTCTCGCGCAGGTAGTTCTGGGTTTTTTCGTTCTGTTCGTGCTGTGCGGAGAGGATCAGGGTGTTGAGCAATGCGCTGTTGAGGGTAGCTGCGTAGCGCAGGATGCAATACTGCAGCGCAAAAGCCACGACCAGCAGTCCGAGCAGCCCTGCCGTGCCGCCTGCCAGCAAGGATGGCAACGACAGCGTGATCGTGCGCGCCCGCGCGAGTTTTCCGGAAACTAGAATTATATTCATCGTTGCCCCACAATCTCAGCCATGTCCGCGCGCAAGATCGACTTCTACCTCGCCTCTACGGACAGCTTGCGTTCGTTGACCCAGGCAGCACAGCGCAATGCCGAAATGCACCGGATACTCGTGAACACCGCGCCGCTGGAATTGACACAAGCCTGTTGCGTCAAGCAGTTACGCGATGGAACTCTCACCCTCTTGGCTGAAAATGCCGCGATTGCCGCCAAACTGAAGCAGCTCGCTGCTAGATTGTTATCTACTTACCAGAAACAGCGCTGGCAGGTTACTTCAATCCGAATTGAAGTGCAAGTCAGGCAGGCGTCCGACCCGCCCGCCAAGAAACGCGAGCCAAAGCGCTTAAGCATTGAAACAATTAATAATTTAGACCAGCTTACCAATCAGCTGGAAGACTCGCCCCTGAAGCAGGCGCTAACTAATTTGGCGGCGAATCAGCGCCGCCGCACTTGAGTGGCAAGCGTCAAATCACCAGAACCAAGCGCTCCAGCACAATCAGCGCCAACACGATGATGGCCATGAGCATGCCGTATTTGAGGACCTGCCACGCAAACGTCACATAACGCCGGTTGCGCGTAAACAGGTAAGTAACGAGCGAAGCGCCTATCGTGATCAGAACGAGAAAACCGGCCAGTCGCAGGATGAACATGGCGTTACGGTCTCGGCTGACTTAAGCGGGAAAATGTCGCGGACGCGCGCTCACGCGGGGAAAACAACCGCTATGCCATTGCCGGCTGAGAGGAGCCGACAAACGCAGGGACGTCTTCCGTGCGGTCGAAGCTTACATATTCCCACGCGTCCTGCTGCTCGAGCAGGCGGCGCAGCAAGAGGTTGTTCAGCGCGTGGCCGGATTTGTGCGCAACGAAAGCGCCGAGCACCGGATGCCCGAGCAGATACAGATCGCCGATCGCGTCGAGCACCTTGTGCTTAACGAACTCGTCGTCGTAACGCAGGCCGTCGCTGTTGAGCACGCGGTACTCGTCGAGCACAATCGCGTTGTCGAGCGAGCCGCCGAGCGCCAGCCCCTGCCCGCGCATCCACTCCACTTCGTGCATGAAGCCAAAAGTGCGCGCGCGGCTGACTTCCCTGACGTATGACGTCGTCGCAAAATCCACGCACACCGATTTGGCGGAATTCTCGAATACGGGATGGTCGAAATCGATGCTGAACTCGACTTTGAAGCCGTTGTGCGGTTCGAATCGCGCAGACTTGTCGCCATCGGTAACGGTGACGGTTTTCAGGATGCGGATGAATTTTTTCGCGGCCGCCTGCTCTTCGATCCCCGCCGACTGCAGCAGAAATACGAAAGGTCCCGCGCTGCCGTCCATGATTGGCACTTCGCCGGCCGACACGTCGACGTAAACGTTATCGATGCCGAGGCCCGCGAGTGCTGACATCAGATGCTCGACCGTCGATACCCGCACGCCATCGCGCTCGAGGCACGAGGACAAGCGGGTGTCGCCGACACGGTAGGGATCGGCCTTAATATCGACGGGCTGCGCCAGATCGACACGACGGAACACGACGCCGGTATTCGGCGCGGCCGGACGCAGCGTCAGGTATACCTTCTCGCCGGTATGCAAGCCGACGCCGGTGGCGCGGATGATGTTTTTGAGCGTACGTTGCTTGATCACGAATTAACTCTTTGATTCTTATGCTTCTTGAAATAAGATTTTATCATGGCACGCATTCCTCCAGCAAAGCCGGCAACCATTTGTTACATGGAGCGATGTCCCGGCGAAATCGATGTGAGTACAACGATTTGCACCGAAAACCTCGCCCGTCCCTGGCGGTTGAATTGCCTGCATTGACTAATTAACGAAGGCAGTCTCCTCGCATTAACAGCGCGATCTAATCCGCCTGCTTACGCAGGAACGCCGGGATATCCAGCATTTCCACGCCCGAGCGCTGCATTGCTTCCACCGTATTGCGGTTTTTCCGGATCACGGCCGGCTGCTCGAGTTCCTCGTAGTTGACAGCACCGGACGCCATCACGCCGTCAGTCCCCGTCGCCTGCACCACTTGCAGCGGCTTCGGTTGCATGCGTGCGTGCGCTTTGCCCAGTCCTGTCGCGACTATGGTCACGCGCAACTCGTCGCCGAGATCCTCGTCATAGACAGTGCCCGCGATCACGGTCGCCGAATCCGCCGCAAACGCCTTGATCACGTCCATCACGTCGTACATCTCCTGCAGCTGGAACAGCGACTTGCTCGCCGAGATGTTGACCAGCACGCCGCGCGCATCCGCGATGTCGATGTCTTCGAGCAGCGGGCATGCGACCGCCTGTTCCGCCGCCATGCGCGCCCGATCAGTGCCGGCGGCTTTGGCGGACCCCATCATCGCCATGCCGGTTTCCGACATTACCGTTTTGACATCTGCGAAATCGACGTTGATCATGCCGGGACAGCTGATGATTTCCGCGATGCCGGCGACTGCGCCGTGCAGCACGTCGTTGGCCGCGCGGAACGCCTCGTCGAGTGTTACCTGGTTGCCGAGCACCTGCATCAGCTTGTCGTTCGGAATCACGATCAGCGAATTGACGTGCTGCGACAGCGCTTCGAGGCCTTCCTGGGCGATGCGCTGGCGTTTGCCTTCAAACGCGAACGGCTTCGTAACGACTGCGACCGTGAGAATGCCAAGTTCGCGCGCGATCTCCGCGATGACCGGCGCCGCACCCGTGCCCGTACCGCCGCCCATCCCCGCCGTCAGGAACAGCATGTCTGCGCCGCCGATCAGGTCGATGATGCGCTCGCGGTCTTCGAGCGCGGCATTGCGGCCGACCTCGGGATTGGCGCCCGCGCCCAGGCCTTTAGTGATTTCCGGGCCCAGCTGCAGCTGCGTGCGTGCCTGCGAGCGCTTGAGCGCCTGCATGTCGGTATTGGCGCAAATGAATTCCACGCCGTTTACCCCGTGCGCGATCATGTGATCGACCGCATTGCCTCCACAACCACCGACCCCGATCACTTTGATTACCGCTTCCTGCGCCGGAACTTCCATTATTTCAAACATAGTTACCTCCTGTGGCTAAAGTAAAAAACAAAAATTGCAATCTGCGAACCTCAAAAATTTCCCTTGAACCAGCTTTTCATGCGATCGATCAGTCCTGCCAGCGAGCCGAGTTGCGCATGCTGCAGATCGTGCAACCGCTGTTGCTGCAGCCCGATCAGCAGCAGGCCGACCGCGGTCGCATAGCGCGGATTGCGCACGACCTCCGACAAGCCGCCGTGGTACTGCGGCTGGCCGATACGCACCGGCATGTGGAAGATCTCTTCGCCGAGCTCGACCATGCCCTGCATGGAGCTCGAGCCGCCGGTCAGCACAATTCCCGACGACAGCAATTCTTCGTAGCCCGAGCGGCGCAGTTCCGCCTGCACCAATGAATACAGTTCCTCGATGCGCGGCTCTATCACCTCGGCGAGCGTCTGGCGCGACAACTGGCGCGCGCTGCGTTCGCCGATGCCGGGCACTTCAACCATCTGCTGCGAATCGGCGAGCTGTTTCAACGCGCATCCGTAGCGGCGCTTGATGTCTTCCGCGTCCTTGGTCGGCGTGCGCAATGCCATCGCGATGTCATTGGTAATCTGGTCGCCGGCAATTGGAATCACGCCGGTATGGCGGATCGCACCTTGAGTAAAGATGGCGATGTCCGTAGTGCCGCCGCCGATATCGACGAGGCAGACGCCCAAATCCTTTTCGTCTTCCGAGACGACCGCGGTGGCGGACGCGAGCGGCTGCAGGATGAGATCGCGCACTTCGAGCCCGCAGCGCCGCACGCACTTGACGATGTTCTGCGCGGCAGAGACCGCACCCGTGACGATGTGCACGTTGACCTCGAGCCGCACGCCGCTCATGCCGAGCGGCTCGCGCACGTCGCCCTGGCCGTCGACGATGAACTCCTGGTTGAGGATATGCAGCACCTGCTGGTCGGTCGGAATCGGGATCGCCTTCGCGGTCTCGATTACGCGCTCGACGTCCTGCTGCGTCACTTCGCGATCCTTGATCGCCACCATGCCGCGCGAATTGATGCTCTTGATATGGCTGCCCGCGATACCCGTGTAGACCTCGCTGATCTTGCAATCCGCCATCAGCTCGGCTTCCTCCAGCGCGCGCTGGATGGCATTCACCGTCGCTTCGATGTTGACGACCACGCCTTTGCGCAGTCCTTTCGACGGATGGCCGCCCATGCCGATGATTTCGAAGCTGCCGTCCGGTTTGATTTCAGCGACGATCGCGGCGATCTTCGACGTGCCGATATCGAGACCGACGATCAGGTGCTTGGTTTCCTTGGCCTTGCTCATCAATTCCTCTTCACTGTCAACCGGCGGCGCGCGCCAGCTTGCGGTTTTGCGCCTTGTCTATGGGCTCGCGCGCGAGTTCGGGTATGCCCACGGCAAAGCCGTTCGCATAGCGCAGGTCGATATACGTAAGTCGCCGCTGCAAGCGGCCCACCGTGCGGGCGTACACAGAGATAAACCGGCCGAGGCGCGCTTCGACGTCCTCGCGGCCGAGTTCGAGCGTGACGCCGCTCGCGAGCCGCACCTGCCACGCGCGGCGCGCCGATACCTGGATCTGCACCGGCGTCTGGCTGATCGCGCTCAGGTTGCGCTGAAAGTAAACGTATTGGATGGCGATTTCCTTGGCGCTGCCGGGCGGGCCGACGAACAAAGGCAGCGCGCCGTCCGCCGCGGCCGTGAACAATTCGCCGAACGTATTGACGAGCGCGGCACCGCCCCAGCGCCCGAGCGCGACGTGCTCTTCGAGCGTGACGTCGAGCCGGTCGGGCCATTGCCGACGCACGTTCACGTTGCGCACCCAGGGCAGCTTCTCGAAACCGCTGCGCGCGCTTTCGAGATCGACCGTAAAGAAATTGCCGTGCAGCTCGCGCCCGACTATCGCTTCGAGCTGCTCCGGCGTCACGTGCGCGAGCGCGTTGGTGATACGCACCTCGTGCAATGGAAAGACCGGCAGCCGCATCGCGTAATGCGCCGCCGCATACGCGACCAGCAGGAATGCCGCGGCAAACAGCGCACCGGCGATGCCGTTGAGAACGTCGGGCCTATCCCACATGGGCGAGCCCCAGAATCTTCAGCACCAGATCGTCGAACTCAATGCCGGCGGCGCGCGCGGCCATCGGCACCAGCGAATGCCCGGTCATGCCCGGCGCGGTATTCATTTCGAGCAGAAATGCTTTGCCGTCAGCACCCATCATCAGGTCGGCGCGGCCCCATCCCGCGCAGCCCAGGGCCTGCGCCGCGCGCATGACCATGTCCTGCAATGCGCTCTCTTGCGCGGCAGGCAGGCCGCTCGGGCAGCGATATTTCACCTCGTCGGTGAAATACTTGTTCTGGTAATCGTAATTGCCCTCCGGCGCCTCGATACAAACCAGCGGCAGCGCTCGATCACCGAGAAAAGCCGCCGTCAATTCTCGTCCCGCGACGAATTCTTCCGCGAGCACCACCGTGTCGCACTTCGCCGCGAGGTCGTATGCGGACTGGATTTTTTCGACGCTGGCTACCTTGGTGAGACCTATGCTCGAACCTTCATGCGCCGGTTTGACGATCAGCGGCAGACCCACATCTTTTGCGACCGTGGCCCAATCGCTTGCTGCTGTCAGCACCGCGTAGCGCGGGGTCGGTATATCGCTGGCCAGCCAGATGAGCTTGGTGCGCAGTTTGTCGATGCACAGCGCGGACGCCATGACGCCGCTGCCGGTGTATGGAATGCCCATCACCTCGAGCGCGCCCTGTACCGTGCCGTCTTCACCGAAGCGACCATGCAACACGATGAACGCGCGCGCATAGCCGTCGCCTTTCAATTCCAACAAAGAGCGTGCGGACGGATCGAACGCATGCGCGTCCACGCCCTGGCGGCGCAATGCCGCGAGGACAGCGGTGCCGGACATCAGCGAAATATCGCGCTCGGCCGACTTGCCGCCCATCAAGACTGCGACTTTTCCAAAGTCGCGGTTATGGGCGATGGGTGATGGGCGATGGGCACTCATGCCGGCTCACCTACAATCCGTACTTCACGTTCGAGATCGATATTGAATTTTTCCTGCACTGCGCCGTGCGCGGTCTTAATCAGCGTCTCGATATCGGCAGCGGTCGCGCCGCCGGTATTCACGATGAAGTTCGCATGCTTGTCGGAAATCATCGCGCCGCCCTGCACGCGGCCTTTAAGGTCGCACGCTTCGATCAGGCGCGCCGCGTAGTCGTTCGGCGGATTGCGAAAGAGCGAGCCGGCGTTCGGCAGATTGAGCGGCTGCGCGGCGATGCGCTTCTCCAGCAGTTGCTTGATTGTCGCGCGCGATTTCGCGCCGTCGCCGGACGCGAGCTTGAAGCGCGCTGCTGCAAACCATTCCTCGCCGCCATCACACAGTGTCACGCTGCGATAGCCGAGCTGATAATTTGCCGGCGAGCGCTGGCGCAACTGGCCTGCGCGGTCAAGCGTCGTGACGCTTTCCACGATGCCCCACGTTTCGCCGCCATAGCAACCGGCGTTCATGGTCAGCGCGCCACCGACCGTGCCGGGTATGCCGGCCATGAATTCGGCGCCGACCAGTTCGTGTAACGCAGCGAAACGCGCGAGCTTGGGGCTCGGCACGCCCGCTTCAGCGTATATCGCATTGCCTTCGAAGCGGATTTCCTTCAAAGCGCCGTGCGTAAAGATTACGCTGCCGCGCAGGCCGCCGTCGCGCACCAGCAGATTGCTGCCGAGCCCGACGACGTAGACCGGCTCGTCGCGCGGCAGCGATGCAAGGTAGAGGCGCATGTCCTCGAGGTCGACCGGCAAGTATGCGTGATCGGCTGTGCCGCCCGCGCGCCAGCTCGTGTGACGCGCCATCGGCTCGTTGCGCCGGCGTTCGCCCCACAGCAGATTTTTCTGCGCCGCCATATTCATCGTGTTCGCTTCACCGTTGCCTGCCGCTCAGGGTCGCGGCCACCGTGCCGATCGATCCCGCGCCCATCGTCAGCACGACGTCGCCGTCGCGCGCTGCTTTACCGACTGCGTCCGGAAAATCCGCGACCCGCTCGACGAATACCGGCGCGGACCCGCCAGGCAGCTCCACGGCGCGCGCCAGCGCGCGGCCGTCGGCCGCCACTATCGGCGACTCGCCGGCGGCATAGACTTCGGTCAGCAGCAGCACGTCGACGGTCGACAGCACGCGCACGAAATCCGCGAAACAATCGCGCGTACGCGTATAGCGATGCGGCTGAAACGCCAGCACCAGGCGGCGGCCCGGAAAAGCGCCGCGCGCGGCTGCCAGCGTCGCCGCCATTTCCACCGGATGGTGGCCGTAATCGTCGATCAGCGTGTAGCGGCCGCCGGCGGGCAAAGCGACTTCGCCATAGCGCTGAAAGCGCCGGCCCACACCCTTAAATTCTGCGAGTGCCTTGACGATCGCGGCGTCCGGCGCGCCGACTTCCATGCCCACGGCGATGGCCGCCAGCGCGTTCAACACGTTATGCGCGCCGGCGAGATTGAGCGTGACATCGAGATCGGCCAGGTGCCTGCCGCGCATCTTGCTGCGGAGCACACGAAAGCGCATGCGCCCGGCGTCGGGCTGCAAATCGACAGCGCGTATTTGCGCGGCCTCCGACAGGCCATACGTCGTGATCAACTTCGTCACCGCGGGCATGATTTCCCGCACGTTCGGATCGTCGACGCACAGCACCGCCGTGCCGTAAAACGGCAGGCGCTGCACGAAGTCGAGGAAGGCCTGGCGCAGGCGGCCGAAGTAATGGCCGTAGGTCTCCATGTGGTCGGCGTCGATGTTGGTGACCACCGAAACCACCGGCGCGAGAAACAGAAATGACGCATCGGATTCGTCGGCTTCGACGACGATGAAGTCGCCGCTGCCGAGCTTCGCGTGCGAGCCTGCTGCCTCCAGACGCCCGCCAATGACGAATGTCGGATCCATGCCCGCTTCGGCAAGAATGCTGGCAACGAGGCTGGTCGTCGTCGTCTTACCGTGCGTGCCGGCGACGGCAATGCCCTGCTTCAAGCGCATCAACTCGGCCAGCATCATTGCGCGCGGCACTACCGGAATCTTCTGCGCGCGCGCCGCAATCACTTCCGGATTGTCGTCCTTCACCGCACTTGATATGACCACGGCATCGGCTGCCACTATGTTTTCCGGAGCGTGCCCCTTGACGACTTTTGCACCCAGACTCTTGAGCCGTTGCGTTACGGCAGTGTCATTGATGTCCGAGCCGCTTATATCGAAGCCGAGGTTAAGCAGAATCTCAGCGATGCCGCTCATTCCAGACCCGCCGATGCCGACGAAATGCACTCGTTTAACTTTGTATTTCATGCCGCCAGCCTCATACATTCAGCTGCGACAGACTCTGTTGCATCCGGCTTCGCCACGCTGCGTGCCTTCTGCGCCATATCAAGGAGTGCCTCGCGCGTAAAACCACGCAGCAGCGCGGCGAGACGCTGCGGCGTAAGTTCATGCTGCGGCAGCAACATCGCTGCACCCCGCTCGCTGAGGAAGCGCGCGTTGTGCGTCTGGTGATCATCGACCGCGTGCGGAAACGGCACGAGCACGCTGGCGACGCCGGCAACGGCGAGCTCGGCGATCGTCGAAGCGCCGGCGCGGCAGACGATCACATCCGCATTCGCGTATTGCGCTGCTATATCGTCGATGAACGGCACGAGCGTGACGGTAACGCCCGCGCGCTGATAGTTGGCTTCGACCTGCGCGAGATGACGCGTGCCGGCCTGATGCGTCACCAGCGGGCGTTCGGTTTCCGGAATCAGCGAAAGCGCCTGCGGGACGGTTTCGTTCAGCGTCTGCGCGCCGAGACTGCCCCCGATGACCGTCAGCCGTAGCGCGCCCGTGCGTCCGCGAAAGCGTGACGCGGGGTCTGCAATGTGCGCGATGTCGCTGCGCACCGGGTTGCCGGTCCAGATGACCGCGGTCGACGATCCAAACGGCGACGGAAATCCCGCCAGCACGCGGTCCGCGATCATCGCGAGCACTTTGTTCGCCAGCCCGGCAATGGAATTCTGCTCGTGAATCGCGAGCGGACGATTGAGCAGCGATGCCATCATGGCGCCCGGAAACGATACGTAGCCGCCCATGCCGAGCACGACGTGCGGGCGATGCGCGACAATTGCGCGCGCGCTCTGCCAGAACGCGATCAGGAGCTGCAGCGGCAGCAGCGCAAACCTGAGCGCACCTTTGCCGCGCACGCCGGTCATGCTGATCCACGCCATCGCATAGCCCTTGGGGGCGACGAGTGTTGCTTCCATGCCCGCTTTGGCGCCGAGCCAAACGATGTTCCAGCCCCGCGCGCGCAACTTTTCCGCGACCGCCAGCGCGGGAAAGATATGGCCGCCGGTGCCGCCGGCCATGATCATGATGGTGCGCGGGGCGCTCATATCTGCACACCCTGCGGTGAGCACATTGCCTGTTTTAGTTCCGGCATAACGCTGGCGTCGCCAGCATTAGCCTTCACTGAAATTGCCAGCCCGCGCTTTGTCGCACGCGACCTTGAAATTATCCGGATCGTCATACTTTGACTCCCCGCAAAAGCTGGCGATTTCAGTG
>JBDSSV010000626.1:0-5459 GCA_039928535.1 Burkholderiales bacterium | reverse complement strand
ATGCAAGCGCGTGCGCAGGTCGGCCTCGGGGCCGTTGCCGGTGAACGTGATGCAGTCCATCGGGCAGAGATCGACGCATGCGTCGCACTCAATGCACAGCTTTTCGCTGAACACGGTCTGCGCGTCGCAATTGAGGCAACGCTCGGCTTCGGCGAACGCGAGCTTGGGATCGAACCCGAGCTCGACTTCAACCTTGATGTTCTTCAGCGCGATCTTCTGGTCCTTGAGGGGCACCTTGTAGCGCTGATCGTCCGAGATCGCGTTGTCATAGCTCCATTCGTGGATGCCCATTTTCTGCGACATCAGGTTCACCAGCGGCGCGGGACGTTCTTTGAGGTCCTCGCCGTTGCACAGCTTGTCGATCAATATCGCCGCTTCGTGGCCGTGCGCGACCGCCCAGATAATGTTCTTCGGGCCGAACGCGGAATCGCCGCCAAAAAATACGGTCGGAATGGTCGACTGCATGGTGACCTTGTCGACCACCGGCATCCCCCACTTGTCAAATTCGATGCCGATATCGCGCTCGATCCACGGGAACGAGTTTTCCTGGCCCACCGCGACCAGAACGTCATCGCAATCGAAGTGCTGGTCGGGCTCGCCGGTCGGCACCAGATTGCGGCGGCCGGGTTTACCATCAGCTGAGGCGTCGTACTCGGCCTTCACCTTTTCGAAGATCATGCCCGTCAGCTTGCCATTGTCATGCTTGAACGATTTGGGCACGAGGAAATTCAGGATGGGGATGCCTTCGTGCTGCGCGTCTTCTTTCTCCCACGGGCTCGCTTTCATTTCCTCGAAGCCCGAGCGCACGATCACCTTGACGTCATCACCGCCCAAACGCTTGGATGAACGACAGCAATCCATCGCGGTATTGCCGCCGCCGAGCACGATCACGCGCTGGCCGATCTTGTCGACGTGGCCGAACGAGACGCTGTTCAGCCAGTCGATGCCGATGTGAATGTTTTTCGCTGCTTCCTTGCGCCCCGGAAGTTCGAGGTCGCGGCCACGCGGCGCGCCGGTACCGACGAAGATGGCGTCGTAATTTTCTGCGAGCACGCTTTTCAGGCTGTCGATATGCCGGCCGCCTTTGAACTCGACGCCGATGTCGAGTATGTAATTCACTTCTTCATCGATGACGGATTCGGGCAGTCGGAACTTCGGGATCTGCGTGCGTATCATGCCGCCCGCCTGCTTGTCGCCGTCAAATACGATGACTTCGTAACCCAGCGGCGCGAGATCGCGTGCGACGGTGAGCGATGCAGGCCCGGCGCCGATCAGCGCGATGCGTTTGCCGTTTGTCTGCGCCGGCGCTTTCGGCAGCCGCGAAGTGATGTCTTCCTTGTAATCGGCGGCGACGCGCTTCAAGCGGCAGATCGCGACAGGTTCGGGTTTCTCGCCGTTGTTTTCCTCAACGCGGCCACGCCGGCAGGCCGGTTCACAGGGCCGGTCGCACGTGCGACCGAGAATGCCGGGGAACACGTTCGACTGCCAGTTGACCATGTACGCGTCGCTGTAGCGGCCCGCGGCAATCATGCGGATGTATTCGGGAACCGGGGTGTGGGCGGGGCACGCCCACTGACAATCGACAACTTTGTGAAAATAATCGGGCTGGTGGATATCGGTCGGCTTCAAAACGTCTCCTCGTTGCGCCTGGTCGTTCTTCGCTGCTCAGCTTTGCCGGTGAGACGTACTAACGCATGAGCCGTGAAACGGATGAATGGCGAGTGTCCGATGGTCATTAGTTTACGCTTCCGTTTGGGCGCTGAAAAGCCCTGCAATTTCAAGCACTAGTGACATATGTGGCAGTGCTGCAATGGCGTACGTGGCGAAGCCGGCCGCTGACCCCTGCAACGGTGTGGCGGATAGTCCCCCAGAATGACGGTAAATCCCTAATTTAAAGATGAAAAACGTTATTTAATCCGCCGCTGACAGCATTCCGGAGCTAAAATAGACGGTCATCACGATATAGAAGGTCCTGCATGAAACCAAAAATTACCGTCGCCTGGGAACATCTGGGCACTGTCGGCGGTACGCGCTACGACGCATCCAAATGGACGGAAGACCGCTCGACGCTGTGGGTTACGTTATGGTCGGACCAGTTAAAACGCGTGAGCAGCGGCGTCTATCGCTATACGCTGTGTGAAGACAAGGACCTCGCGCATTCCACCGGCGCGCGTCACCTCGCCAATGTGAACGAAGCAATCGAGCGCGGCGTGCCGGTAAAAGGTTTCCTGGTCTGGCCGAAGAAAGAGCAAACGACGCAGGGTCATCGCGGCGTCGAAGATGCCGACCCTAAACGCCAGTACGAAATCGAAGTCGAAAGCCGCGAAGGCAACGTAGTAGTTGCGCTCGCCAAGGGCATGTAATTTTAAGGCAGCCCGCCGCGCAGCGGCGACCTTTGAATTTCGTTAGTCTGCGGGCAGCCGCACTCCGGCACGGGATTTGCGATAGTCGCCGGTATGCGCGACTTTCTTGGTTACCAGCAGCGGTTTTCGTCGGCTTTTGGACGGGTTGCCGACGTGTTGACGATTCGGCGGCGGCTGGCATGAAAACCGCCGTCGAGTCATGTGTTGATTTGCAGCGCGGCATCCAGCTCGCGTTCGCGGTACCCGAAACCCACGTCGCAAGCGCGATCGGCTATCTGCTCGGCGACGGCCCCGCGGACGACAAATTCTCCGACGAAATCGCCACCATGTTCGAAGAACTGGCGACGCCGGACGGCTGGTCGTTGTGCGCGGGGCTTCTGAAAATCAGGCTCGAATTGCGCGCCACCAAGCTGCGCCAGACGCGCAACATCCAAAGTTTTTTCAGACTGCTCGAGCGGCGCGCGCACTGAACTTTAGGCGGTGCGGCGCGCTATGTCGCGCAAAAAAAAGTGGTGGCAGTACGCCCGGGTAGCCGCGCAATCAGGCCGGCTTGCGCCGGCGGCTTTTCGCGGCCTTCGAAGGCGCGGCCGCTTTCGGCAATTTCGGTAATTTGGGCGATTTGGGCGCGGAAGGTCGCGGCTCTATGACGAGCTCCGGACCGCGCAGGAATACCTGCACCTTGAGTTCGAGAAAACCGTGACGCAGGCCGTCGAATTCGCGCTTGGGATCGTTCACGTATTCGCTGATCTGGCCGAAGCCGAGCACGGCGACGTGATCGGTGCGTATATTTCTGAGACGCACCTGCTGGTCCTCGACTTCCTGCAAAAGCCAGTCATCGTCCATGATACGCAGCTCAGTCACGCCGCGGAAACGCCGCGCGGGCGGCCGCAACCTGACGCGATGATGGATGCACTTGGCAAGCTTGGTTTTGGTGACGGCCATTGAGTTGATGCCCTGCGCGTGCAATTACGGGGTTTCGCCCTCGGCTGGCGGCGTGGCGGCAGGGGCTGCTGGATCAGGTGGTTGTTCTGCGGACTGGTCGCCCAGCTTGCGCAGGCGCTTTTCTTCTTTCTTCTTCTTTTTTGCCAATTCTTTCTGACGCTTCTCGAATTGATAGTTTGGTTTGGCCAATGGCTTATCCTTTGTGCGGTCGGTATGTAATTATGCGCCCGGCGGCGGTGGTTTGGGGCAAATTCGGCAGACTCTTACGGTGCCAACAGGCGGTGGAGCTGCCGGCAAAGGCCTGGCGATCGGCTTGTTTGCAAGGCCGGGGGGCCGCCGGTATCGACGCCGCTGACGCGCAATTCATCCGTGAACGTGCGCATGGCAAGGCGCGACTCGATATTGTTGTCGTCGAAGGTTTCGCCGCGCGGATCGAGCACGCGGCCGCCTTTGCCGATGACCGCGGCCGCCAGCGGAATATCGGCGGTGACGACAAGGTCGCCTGCCGCCGCTTGATCGACAATTTTGGTATCGGGCGCGTCAAAGCCGGCTGCGACCTGGAGCGTGTTGATATACGCCGACGGTGGCGTGCGCAGCCGTTTGTGGGCGACCAGGATCAGCGCGATCTGCAACCGTTCCGCGGCGCGCAACCGGATTTCCTTGATCGGCTTGGGACAGGCATCCGCGTCAACCCAGATACGCATGACCCATTCGCTTGGAGGATTTGCAGGCGTTGGCGACCGGCACGCGCGGCAGGAATACCGCGCTATTTCCTGGGCGGCATGAAGTCGGTGCACACGCCTTCGTAAATTTCGGCGGCCATGCCGACCGACTCGCCCAGCGTCGGATGCGGGTGTATGGTTTTGCCTATATCAACGGCATCGGCGCCCATCTCCACCGCGAGCGCCAGCTCGCTGATCAGATCGCCCGCATGCGTGCCGACAATGCCGCCGCCGAGCAGGCGGTGTGATGCATGATCGAATATCAGCTTGGTGAACCCTTCATCGCGGCCATTCGCGATCGCGCGGCCGCTCGCGGCCCATGGAAATTTACCGACACCAATCTTGATGCCCTGTTTTTTCGCTTCGTCTTCGGTGAGTCCCACCCAGGCGACTTCGGGGTCGGTGTACGCGACCGACGGAATGACGCGCGCGTCGAAAAACGATTTCTGATCCGCCGCCGCTTCCGCCGCGACATGCGCTTCGTGTACCGCCTTGTGCGCGAGCATCGGCTGGCCGACGATGTCGCCTATCGCGTAGATATGCGCCACGTTGGTGCGCATCTGCCTGTCGACCGCGATGTAGCCGCGCTGGTCGACTGCAAAGCCGGCTTTGTCGGCGCCGATCTTGTTGCCGTTGGGGCTGCGGCCGACACCGACCAGCACCAGGTCGTAGACCTGCGGTTCCGCCGGCGCCTGCTCGCCTTCGAATTTGACCTTGATGCCCGCGGGGGTCGCTTCCACGGCGACGGTTTTGGTTTTCAGCATGACTTTGTCGAAACGCGAGGCGTTGAACTTGCGCCAGACGTTGACGAGATCGCGATCGGCGCCCTGCATCAGGCCGTCCAGCATTTCGACGACTTCGATGCGGCCGCCAAGCGCCGCATACACGGTCGCCATTTCGAGCCCTATGATGCCGCCGCCGATCACGAGCATGCGCTTGGGAATCGACGGCAGGGTCAACGCACCGGTCGAATCGAAAATGCGCGGATCGGCCGGCACGAACGGCAAATTGACCGGCGCGGAGCCGGCCGCGACGATCGCGTGCTTGAAGCGGACGACTTTCCGGTCCTTCGTCTGCTCCTGTCCGTCGCCGGCAGTAACTGCAACCTCCACGTGATATGCATCGAGAAATTTGCCGTAGCCGCGCACCACCGTGACCTTGCGGCCTTTGGCCATGGCGGCGAGGCCGCCGGTGAGCTTGCCGACGACTTTGCTCTTGTGCGCGCGCAGCTTGTCGAGATCGACCGCGGGCTTGCCGAAGCTCACACCGAGCTCGGCGAAATGCGCCGCTTCGTCCATGACGGCCGCGACATGCAACAGCGCCTTGGATGGAATGCAGCCGACGTTGAGACAAACACCGCCGAGGGTCGCATAGCGTTCGACCAGCACGGTCTGCATGCCGAGGTCGGCCGCGCGAAAGGCCGCCGAGTAGC
>JBDSSV010000625.1:0-3290 GCA_039928535.1 Burkholderiales bacterium | reverse complement strand
GCCGGAGCAGGCGCGTGCGCACCTGAAGCGCATCAAGATCGATACCTACATCGGTATGGGTTTTTCCAACATCGTGGCTTTCTTCATCATGCTGACGGCTGCCGTCACGCTCAATGAAAACGGCGTTACCGATATTCAGACCTCGGCCCAGGCGGCGGAGGCGCTGCGACCCATGGCAGGCGATTTTGCCTTCGCGCTGTTTGCCGCCGGCATCATCGGCACCGGTCTGCTGGCAGTGCCAGTGCTGGCGGGCTCGGCCGCGTACGCGGTAGCGGAAGCCTTGCGCTGGCCGATCGGCCTCGGCCGCACGCTCACCAACGCGAAGGGGTTCTACGCGATAGTCACAGTGGCGACGATTCTGGGGGTGGCACTCAACTTCAGCCCGGTCGATCCGATCAAGGCGCTGTTCTGGAGCGCGGTAATCAACGGAGTCATCGCTGTCCCCATCATGGCGGTCATGATGCTGATGGCCGTGAGAAGCGACGTGATGGGTCAATTTGTCGTCTCGCGAACGCTCAAGAGGCTCGGCTGGCTGGCGACCGGTGTGATGCTCCTCGCCGTGCTTGCGATGTTTGTCACCTGGGGAAAATAATCGGGTGCGGTGCGCCAGTGCCGCATTCAGTCATCGTAAAGTCAAACTGCCGGCCGCGCGGCAACGTGCGCGCTGCGTGCGTGAGTATAATTGCGGTTGATCCGGTTCAACCAAACAGGAGGAAGTGCGAATGCGTGCAGCAATAGCGCTCATATTGGTGTCGGTGGCCGGCCACGTGGCCGCGCAGGCGCCAGCTCAGGAGGCGGGTACTGCGTACCCGAACAAGCCCATACGATTGGTGGTTCCGTACCCGCCCGGCGGCACGACGGACATCGTCGCGCGCGGCATCGGCGCCAAGCTCGCCGAGCGCTTCAGCCAGCAGGTAGTCATCGACAATCGCGGCGGCGCGAGCACCATCATCGGCGCGGACGCGGTCGCCAAATCGCTGCCCGACGGCTATACGCTTCTGCTGACGACCGCGACCACCATGTCGATCAACCCGCAGGTTAATCCCAAACTGCCGTACGACGCGGTGAAAGACTTCGCGCCCATTACGTCCACCGTCAACGTGCCGTTCATGATCGCAACGAATCCGTCGCTGCCGGTCAATTCAATGACCGAGTTGATTGCGCTGGCGAAGGCGAAGCCAGGCACCATCAAGTATTCGACGCCGGGCGCTGCCTCGAGCAACCACCTTGCGGGCGCGCTGCTCGAATCGATGGCCGGCATCAAGCTCGTGCACATTCCGTACAAAGGGTCGGGACCCGCAACCCTCGCGGCGCTCAGCGGGGAAGTCGACATCGTCATCACCGGCATCGCGACCGTGATCCCGCAGTGGAAAGCGGGCAAGCTGAAAATACTTGCGATTGGCGCCGACAAGCGAAACCCGAGCTGGCCCGAAATTCCGTCGACGGGCGAGGCCGGTTTGCAGGGCTATTACGCGGGCACGTGGTTCGGCGTCGTTACGCGCGCCGGCACGCCGCGCGCCATCGTCCACAGGCTGAACCGCGAGATCGTGGCCGCGCTGACCGCGGGCGAGCTGAAGGAGCGGCTGACAGCTATCGGTTTCGACGTATTCACCGGCACGCCGGAAGAATTTGCGCTGTTCATGCAGAACGATAGAGCGCGTGCAGCGAAGGTGATCAAGGCGGCGGGCATCAAGGCCGCCGAATAATCACTCTATAAGCCGGTGGAGCAATGGGCGACGATGGGGAATTTGATCCGTTGCTCTGATTCCGAATAAAGATTTCTCGCCATGGACACCACGAAAGCACCGACCGATTTTTCCGGAGTGAGCCACGAAGAGGCCGTCCGCCGCGCGCGAGAACTGATTCCGTTTTTACGTGAACAGGCGCCGCTCTGCGAGGAAATGCGCCGGCTCACACCGGCGGTGATGGATGAGCTGAACCGAAACGGGCTCATTCGCTATCTGCAACCCAAAGTGCGCGGCGGCATGGAACTGCCATTCGTCGCTTATTTCGACATTCCGGAAATGCTTTCGCGCGGCGATATTTCGGTGGGCTGGGTCGTCACCAATCTTGGCTCGCATCATCGCAACCTCGCATGGTGGGAGCCACGGGCGCAGGAAGAAGTGTGGGGCCCCGATCGCGACGCGGGCATCGCGTCGGGGATCGCCTACCCGCAGGGCCGCGGCGTGGCGGTCGACGGCGGCATCAAATTGTCCGGTGAGTGGAATTTTTCGTCCGGCACCGACCACTCAGGCTGGAGCATGCTTGCCTGCATCGTGCGCGACAATGATCGCATCGCCGATTACATGTTCTGCCTGCTGCATCGCTCTCAATACGAAGTCGTCGACGACTGGCGGACGCTCGGCATGCGCGCGACCAGCAGCAAGACCGTGCGCTGCAGCGACGTGTTCGTTCCCGCGCACCGCGCACTGTCGATGTACGTCGCGCGCGAGGGCCACTCCTTTCCGGGCCTGGCGGTGCATCGTAATCCGATGTACCGGATCCCGATTGCGGCGCTCGGCGGCCACGGCATCGGCGGCTGCCTAATCGGCAATGCGCGCGCCGCGCTGGAAACGGCCGTCGCCATGGTCAAATCGCGCAGCACCGGCTATACCGGCGCGCGCATGCGCGATTTCCAGACGGTGCAGCTGCGCATCGCCGCTGCCGGCGCGCAGATCGACGCGGCGGCACTGCTGTTGCGCAATGATTGCCTGGAAGTCCAGCGCGTCTACGACGCGGGCGGCACGATCGACATCGAAGCGCGCCTGCGCTGCAAGCGCAACTGCGCCTGGGCGGCGAAGCAGTGTACGGAGGCCGTCAATTCACTCTTTGAAATGGCGGGCGGCAACGGCATTTACGACGGCGATCCGCTGCAACGCATTTTCCGCGACGCGCGTGCCGCGGCGGGTCATTTCAGTTTTTCGACCGACGCGCAGCTGCCGCCGTGGGGCCTCGTCGCGCTGGGCGGCGACTTCAAGAGCCCGACGCTGTGACGGAAAGCTGAAAGCAGTGGAGTTGAGGTTCGGCTTGCCATTAGTTTATAAATAAATCAATAGCTTGTATTAAAAACACTCATGTGATTGGAATTTGCGGCAGAAAATTGTTAACATATTCGTCAATCAATTGACTTATATGTTAACTAATATGTTAATGAAAACGCCGCATCGGCTGATAGAGCAAATGGTGCATACGGCCAAAGCCCGGTATTCGAGCGAGGCGAAATGGGCTGGGGCCTCTCGCGTTCCGAAAGAAACCCTCTCCCGGCTGAAGAGCCAGCGTTCGTGCGATCT
>JBDSSV010000624.1:0-11236 GCA_039928535.1 Burkholderiales bacterium | reverse complement strand
GCCCGCCTTGTTGTCGACCACGAACTGCTGGCCGAATTTGTCGCTGAGCGCTGCGCTCATAAGCCGCGCCAGCGCGTCGGAGCCGCCGCCGGCGGGAAAACCAACGATGCCTTTGACGGACTTGGCGGGGTAGGTCTGTGCCGCGGCGTTTTTCACGCCGGCGAGTGCAAAGATCAGGAGCAGCGGGACGGCGAATACTCGCGCGACAACAAGGCTTGCGGCAATCATGGGTTGCACCTGTGCGTTTGGTTCTCGACGCGCGGCCGCGCGTCGAGCATGCCGTAATGTAGCGAGCGGCGAGATTCCGTGTCAAACAATATGCAATTCTCCCACCCATGGAGATGCGGCTTGCATTGATGTAGCGTAATTCGCGCCGTCAGGGAATGATTTTCTCTGTCCGGTAATGCGCGAAGTGGCCGGCGAACATTTCTCCGCTGTCGAGCGCTTCGCTGAATCCCGCCGCGCGCGCTTTATTCATCGATGAGTGAATTTCCCACTCGGGGCGCAGCAGGTAATCGCCATACGGCCACAGCGCGATGGCGGCGAGTTTGGTCGGTTTCAAGCCGTGTTTTTTGACGATGCCGTCCCACACCCCGCCTTTATCAGCCATGTAGGCAGCGAGTTTCACATTGCCGGGGGCGCCTGCGGGCATGCCGAAAATTTGCGCGATGCCCGGCCACAGGTCGGCCCAGCGCGGGTAATCGCCATTGATGACATGGAAGGACTGGTTTGCGCAGCGCGGTTCCTGCGCCATCCAGGCGATACAGCGCGCGAGCAGCGCGGTGTCTGTGAACTCCGTGCGCACCTCGAAGCTGGCGGGGGTGCCAGGAAAATCGAGTGCCAGGCCGAGTTCACGCTGGACCGCTGCATAGACTGCGATGACCAGCGACGCTGAGCGCGCATAATCGACGGCGGGATCGCAAAACGAATGCGGCCGCGAAGTTGAATAGCTCCAGCGCTTGCCGCGGCTTTGCGCGCGCAGGAAATCCTCCTGCTCGAAATAAAAGTTGCGGTTGTTCGCGCGCGCGCTGTCTTCGGTGAGCGGTACCGGCACCGGGCCCAGCTGGGTGCCGTAGTATTTGCTGCCGTGAACCGCGTGCACGTGCTCGAGCTGCGCAACGGACTCGACCGCACGCACGAGGTTGACGAGCATCGCGGTGTTGATCTCCACCGACTCGGGTACGCCTTCCGGATGGTCGTAGCGCGCCGCGTAGAAGACATGCGTGACCTCGTTCAACTCACCGAGCTTGCGTGCGCAATCGGCGGGATCGTTGAGGTCGACAGCGATCCAGCGCATGCCGGCCGAGGTGCGCGCGGAACGCGCTAGCCCGATCACGTCCCAGCCGCCGGTCGCTATCAGATGTTCGGCAATGCGGCGGCCGATCAGCCCGGAGGCGCCGGCGATGAGTGCAGTCTTTGCGGGCATCTATGAAGTTCAGGCTGGCGGAAACCCGTAGAGCTGCGCGGGATTGTCGACGAGTATCCGTTTGCGCACTGCGGCGTCCGGGAACCAGTCGCAGAAAATATCGATGAGATCGCCGTCGTCCGGGTTCACTTCCGGCGGATAGTGGTTGGGGTGCGGCCAGTTGGTGCCGAACACGACGCGGTCGGGCCGCGCGGCGACGAGCGCCTGTGCGAACGGCTGCATATCGGCATAGGCGGGCGGCCCGGATTGCGAGCGGTGATACCAGCTCGAAATCTTGACCCAACAATCGTTGCGCTTTTGCAGCATGCGCAGCAGAGCCCGAAAGCCGGGTGCGTCGACGGTGTCGCGCTCGCCGCGCACGCAGCCGAGATGGTCGAACACCAGCGCTGCCGGCATCTTCATCAACCTGGCTTCAAGCTCCGCCAGCTCGGCGTTCTTTCCCACATGCAACTGCAAATGCCAGCCCAGCGGCGCCACTTTTTCCGCGAGGACATCGATGAGTTCGGTGCCGCCGTAGCCTTTGACGTGCGTCGACAGCCGCGCGCCGCGAAAACCGCCCGCATTGAGGCGCGCGAGCTCCTCCAGCGTGACATCCGGGCGCACGCCGGCGACGCCGCGCGCGCGATGCTGGCCAAGGCTCGCGATGACGTCGAGCGACAGCGAATTATCGTAACCATAGACGCTGGCGTTGACCTGCACGGTGCGCTGCAACCCGACCGTATCGCACATGGCGAGATAGCGCGTCAGCGGCAGATAGGGCGGTGTATAGCTGCGGTTTTCCGTCAGCGGATATTTTTTCGGGTCTTCGAACACATGGCAGTGGCAGTCGGTGCTCCCCGGCGGCAGCTGATGGCGCGGCTTGCGCGGATTCGGATGCGGAGCTATGCAGGCGGGGGCTTCGGACATTTTTCGTTAAATCCTTTTTTTAATGGAACCGCCGATGAACGCCCATAAACGCCGATTAAATTAAAAAATGACAGCCAAAGGGCACGCAGAAATCACGGAGGAATAGCAATACTAAATAGCTAGCTGCTTCTGACTTTATCTGCGTTGCTCTGCGTTTATCGGCGGTTCATAGCGCTTTATTGTTTAGCAAGTCCTAAGTCTGTCAGTATCCCGCGCGATTCCTCGTATTGCGCTTTCAGGTATTTGACGGTCTCTGCACTGTTTCGATAAATATTTTCGATCTGGCTTTGGTCGAGGTCCTTCTGCCACGCGTCGTTTTTCGCGAGCTTGCCGAGCACGTCGTCCCAGTATGCGATCTGCGCGGGCGTCATGCCGCGCGGGCCGACCACGCCGCGCCATACTTCATGCGTGCTGTTGACGCCGAGCTCCTTCCACGTCGGCACATTGGCGAGCTCGCCGCGCGCACGCGTCGGCGACGTGAGAGCCAGCACGCGCAGCTTGCCGCCCTGCACGTGCTGCAGTACGGCGGATGGGGGCGTCGATGCGAGATCGATATGGCCGCCGAGCAACGCAGTGATGCCGTCGCCGGCGGAGTTGAAGGCGACTGTTTTCAATTTCTTGATGTCGACGCCGGCCGCTTTCATCGCAAGCGCAAACGCGAGGTGGCCCGAATTGCCGAGCGACGTGCCGATCGACACACTCAGCGACGCGGGGTCTTTCTTCAGCCGCTCGATCAGGTCCTTGCCGGATTTCAGCGGCGAATCCGCGCGCACGACGACGCATTCGTACTCGATGCCGAGTATGGCGAGCGCGGTAAATTCCGTATACGGGATGGTGGTCCGGCCGGTGATCTGGTTGCTCAGCATGGTCGGCGCGTTGATCATGAGCGTGCTGCCACCTTTGCGCGGGCCCAATGCCGCGAGCGCCACCGAGCCGCCGCCGCCGGGCTTGTTCTCGACCGAGACCGGCACGTCGACGAGGCGCGACTCCTGCAACACTTTCTGCAGCACGCGTCCCATGTGGTCCTGCGGGCCGCCGGGTGAAGTGCCGATGATGATCTCGACGGATTTCTCCGGCTTCCATGCCGGTTGGGCGTGCGTGGCGGTTGCCGCGCACAACAGAGCGCAGGCCGTGATGCGGGCGATCAATGGTGGCATTTTTCCTCCGATGACTCGCGGCGTGTATATGCGATGAACTTCGAACGGGAGCGTATTATACGGGTAGCGGACGTCGAATCCGGCGGCGCAAATAAATGCCGGCGCGAGGTATAATTTTCGCCGCGATCAAAATCCACAGGGGAAAACAAATGGGCACCATGATTCAACTGACGGCCGCTGACGGCCATAAATTTTCTGCTTATCGCGCTGAACCGACGGGCAAGCCGAAAGGCGCGCTGATCGTCGTGATGGAAATCTTCGGCGTCAACAGCCACATCAAGAAAGTCACGGACGAATACGCGGCTGACGGCTACCTCGCGATTGCGCCGGCCATGTTCGACCGCGTGCAGCCCGGTCTCGACATCGGCTATACGCCGGCGGACATCGAAGTCGGCCGCGGCATCATGCAGAAAATGAAGCTCGACGATGCGTTGAAGGACGTGACCGCCGCGATGAAGAACGTCGAATCCGCCGGCAAGATCGGCATCGTCGGCTATTGCTGGGGCGGCACTGTCGCATTCAAGTCCGCTTGCAATCTGAGCGGTCTCGCCTGCGCGATTCCCTACTACGGCGGCGGCGTGCCGGGATTGATCAATGAAAAACCGAAATGCCCCGTTATGTTCCAGTGGGGCGAGACCGACCATTCGATTCCGCTCGAGAAAGCGAAGGAAGTCGCCGCTGCGCACAAGGACCAGACGCATTACTTCTATCCCGCCAGCCACGGCTTCAACTGCGATCAGCGTGGGTCATACAATGCGGAGGCGTCGAAGCTCGCGCGCCAGCGCACGCTTGAATTCCTGGCCAAGTACGTCGGCTGATTCAATAATCACTAACCGGGGAAGACACACGCCATGCGACCTTTCGAAGGCATCAAGATACTGGATTGCACCCATGTGCTCGCGGGGCCGTTCGCCGCCTATCAACTGGCGGTGCTCGGCGCCGATGTGATAAAGGTGGAAGACCCGAACGAGCCCGACCAGGCGCGCGAGTCCGGCGCCGACATGTCGCTCAACAAGAAGCGCATGGGCACGGGCTTCATGACTCAGGGTTCGAACAAGCGCTCCATCGCGCTCAATCTCAAGACCGAGGGCGGGCGTGAGGCATTAAAGCGCCTGGTCAAGGACTGGGCCGACGTGCTGATAGAAAATTATCGCCCCGGCGCATTCAAGGCCCTGGGCCTCGGTTACGAAGACCTGTCAAAGCTCAATCCCAAGCTGGTTTACGCGTCGATGACCGCCTATGGGCAGGACGGGCCGCGCGGCAACTGGACGGCGTATGACATGGCGATCCAGGCGACTTCCGGTTTCACCGCCTCGACCGGCACGCCCGACAGTGGGCCTATCAAGACCGGCGCGCCCGTGATCGACTATGCGACGGGCACTACCGGCGCGTTTGCCATTGCTTCCGCGCTGTATCAGACCCTGCGCACGGGCCAGGGCCAGCATATCGACATGGCGATGATGGACGTTGCGCTCATGATGCAGGCGACGCACATAACCGACCACCTGCACTCGGGACACAAGCCGAAGCGCGCTGGCAACAAGATGCGGTTCGCGGAAACCTCGATGTTCGAAAGCAAGGACGGGCTTATTCAGCTCGCAGCCTCCAATCAGCGCCAACACCGCCGTTTCTATAAGGCAATCGACGAGCACGCTGAAGCCGAGCGCACAAGCCTCGACGAGCGTTACGGCCGTTACGACGAGAAATTCGCACTGATCGCCAAAAAAATGAAAGAGAAAACCGCCGACGAATGGGAAACCTATCTCGAGGGCAAACATATCCCCGCCGCGCGCGTGCGCGAGCTGCACGAAACTCTGCAGGACCCACAGTTGAAGCATCGCGGCCTGCTGCACCGGCACGATAACGTGGCCGGCGTCGGCAAACCGGTGACGGTGCCGGTTGCGGCATTCAAGTTTAAGCATGACGGCCCGTCGCTCGAGCGCGCGCCCGCGCGCATGGGCGAGCACACCAACGAGGTGCTGAAATCCGCGGGCTATGGCGCGGACGAAATTGCCAAAATGCGCAAAGACGGCGCGATCGCCTAACAGCTCAGCGGGCGCGCGGCGCCGGCGGAAATGCAGATCGAACGCTTGAATCGACGGATGGCCGGAGCTTCATTGCCGGCTCTTCTAGACCTGATGCTGATAGTCCCCGGCATTGCCCGCACGCAATCGTATCCCGCGCGGCCGGTACGCCTGATCGTTCCCTATGCCGCGGGCGGCCCCGTCGATTCGATGGCGCGGCTGCTCGTGCCGCGGCTGATCGACGCATTCGGGCAGCAAGTCGTCATCGACAACCGCGGCGGCGCCAACAGCATCGTCGGCAGCGAACTCACGGCGCGTGCGGCGCCCGACGGCTATACGCTCGCGCTCATCTCGGCATCGTTCACGGTGAACGTAAGTCTGTATCCAAAGCTGCCGTTCGACGCAGTGCGCGACTTCACGCCCGTCACGCTGGTCGCCTCGGGCCCGGGCATGCTGGTGACGCATCCTGCGCTGCCGGTGCGCAACCTGAAGGAACTGATTGCGCTCGCCAAGGCCAGACCCGGGGCGTTGAGTTATGGTTCCGCGGGCGCGGGCGCGCCCACCAGCCATCTGGGCATGGAAATGCTCAAGAGCATCGCGGGAATCGACATCGTGCATGTGCCGTACAAGAGCATGGCGCCGGCGCTGATCGACGTGCTCGGCGGCCAGGTCCAGATGAGCATGCCGACGGTCAACGTCGTGCTGCCGCATCTGCGCAGCGGCCGGTTGCGCGCCATCGGCGTCAGTTCGCTGCAGCGCTCGCCGACGGCGCCCGACGTGCCTACGCTGGCCGAGGCAGGCATGCAAGGATACGAGGCGATCAACTGGTTTGCGATCATCGGCCCCGCCGGCATTCCTGCCGCCATCGCGGAGAAAGTTCACGCCGACACCGCGGAAGCGCTCAAAGGCGCGGATCTGCGCGAGCGCATCGGCGCCGCCGGCATGGAGCCAAAATCCATGGGGCCGGGCGAACTCGCTGCCTATATCAAAACCGAAATTGTTAAGTGGAGCAAAGCGGTCAAGGCATCGGGCGCTAAAGCTGAGTAGATCCCGCCCTCTTCATTGATGGGGGAGCCGAGATAAGTTGCTACGGTTGCGTCACACTCATTTACAGAGGAGGGAACGATGACGAAATGCATCAACCTCGCGGCGCTCGTTCTTCTCGCCTGCGTAGCGGTCGCGGCGGACGCAGCCGAGACTTATCCGAGCAAGCCGGTGCGCTGGGTAATTCCGTTTCAGCCGGGCGGCGGCACCGACATGGTCGCGCGCCCCGTCGCGGCCAAACTCACCGACCGCATCGGGCAGCAAATCCTCTACGACAATCGTGGCGGCGGCGGTGGTGTGATTGCGGGCGAGATTGTCGCCAACGCAAATCCGGATGGCTACACGCTGCTAGTCGCTGCGGTCGCGGTGATGACGGTCACCGGCAGCATGCAAAAGATGCCGTTTGATCCGATCAGGGATTTCATTCCGATCACCAAGTTTGCGAATGTGCCGAATATGCTGGCCGTGCGCACCGCGATGCCGCTGACCCGCGTGCAGGACATTGCGCCGTATGCCAAAACCAATCCGGGAAAATTGCGCTGGGCATCGTCGGGCACCGGCTCGGCGGGCACCATGTCGATGGAATTGTTCAAGCTCACAACAGCGATCGACGTCATCACGATTCCGTACAAAGGCGCCGGCCCCGCGCTGCTCGGCGTGCTGTCCAGTGAGGCCGACCTGATGTTCGCGAATCCCGCCGTCTTCATGCCGCATGTCAAGTCAGGACGCCTGCGGGCGCTCGCTACCGCGAGCCTGGAGCGCAGCACCGCGCTGCCCGACATGCCGACGTTTCACGAATCGGGATTTCCGGGTTTCGAATCGCAGTCGTGGTACGGGCTGGCGGCGCCCGCGCGCACGCCGGCGGCCGTCATCGCGCGGTGGCACAAGGAAACGGTCGCCGTATTGAACCAGCCCGACATCGTCGCGCGCATCACACAGGACGGCGGTTTTCCGGTCGGCAATTCGCCGCAGCAATTCGCCCGGGAGATTCGTGAAGAAACAGCGAAATGGGCGAAGGTGATCAAGGACGCGGGTCTCAAGACGGATAAATAAAGCAAGCAAGGCCTGGTCGGATAGCGCGCCATTTTTTTAAACACGCATCCGTGATATCTTCCCACGCATGATAAAACCCAGACTGATTTATTTCGATGCGCCCGTCAGCCGCGGCGAGGAATGCCGGCTCGCCCTGCATGTGGCGGGCGTCGACTTCGAAGATGTACGCATCAAGGCCGCCGATTGGCCCGCGATGAAACCGCAGACGCCCTACGGCGGCTTGCCTGTGTTCGAGGCCGAGGGACAGCCCCCGCTCGCGCAGACCAACGCGATACTCGTGCTGATCGGCCGCCAGCATGGCCTGCATCCGGCGGACGGTTTCGAGGCTGCGCGCCATGAGGCCATGATGCAGCACGTCGAAGACCTGCGCGCCAACGTCGGCCCGTCGTTGCGCATGAAAGACCCGGTCGAGAAAAAGGCCGCGCGCGAAGCGCTCGTCGCCGGCTATATGCCGGCATGGGCGCAGTCTGCGGAGAAGAACATCGCGGCCGGCCCGTTTTTCGGCGGCGCTACGATCAACGTCGTGGACTTCAAGCTGTTTCTGACGGTGCGCTGGTTCATCGGCGGCAAGGTCGACCACATTCCCGCGACCGTTTTCGCCGGCTATCCGAAGCTGATGGGCGTGCACGACGCCGTGCGCGACCATCCCGGCGTGAATTCCTGGTACGCGAAATCGTAGTATCGACGATGCTGCGCGGCCTTGCTCTGCTCTGTCTGCTCGCCGCATCGCCGGCGGCGCACGCGCAATATCCGGTGCGGCCCATCCTGCTCGTCGTGCCGTACACGCCCGGCAGCGATGCCGATCTTGCTGCACGCAACCTCGCCCAGCATGCGTCGCGGTATCTGAATAACCAGACAATAGTCGTGATGAACCAGCCCGGCGCTTCCGGTGCTATCGGCACGCTGGCCGTGCGCGACGCGCAACCCGACGGTTACCGCCTGTTGCTTTCGCGCATCGCCTCGCAGGTGATTCTCCCGGCGACCGACCGCAAGACGGCGTACGGCGCAAGCGATTTCACTTTCCTGTCGGTGCTCGAGGTCAATCCGTACGTCTGCGCGGTGAAGAGCGACGCGCCGTATGCATCAATGAAGGACTTGATCGCCGATATCCGCAAGCGTCCGGGCAAGCTCAACTTCGCGACGGTGGGCGAAGGGACGCTGCAGAATTTCGGTCCGCATTATCTCTTCAGCCTGGTCGGACTGCCGAAAGACGCCGCAGTCGGCATTCCCTACAAGGGATCGGGCGATCTCACGGTGTCGCTCCTCGGTGGTCAGACGCAATTCGCGTGCAGCAATCTTGGCGCGTTGCTGGCGCATTTCCGCTCGGGCGCGTTAAAGCCGCTGATGACGACGATGCGTGAGCCCCTGAAGGACCTGCCGGCTGCGCCGACCGCGCGCAGCCTGGGCTGGCCGGAGATGGAGAGCCTCGCAGCATGGTCTGCGCTGGCCGGGCCGTCCCGCCTGCCGCGTGAGGTCGTCGAGCGCTGGACGGATGTGTTCGCGAAGCTGGCGCGCGATCCCGCGTGGCTCGCCGGCGTCGAGAACATCGGCGGTATTCCGGCCGTGCGCAGTCCCGCTGAGAGCGGCAAGTTCGTGCGCGAGCAGTACCAGTTTTACGAGAAGCTCGCCGAACGGCTGGGTCTGCGGCAGTAGGGCTGCGCGTGTCGCCGGCGCCATTGACCCGTGGCGGAGCAGGGGATACATTCGAGACAGAGTTCACTCCCATGCCCGAATGTGTGATTGCAAGTCCACACCATGCCTGACGCCGGCGGCCTGTCCAGTAGCTCGTCGATGAGCGCAAATCAGACTGCGTTCTTTGCGCGCGAAGCGCCGTTCTTTCGCGAGTTCGCGCAGAAGTTCTCGCTCGACCCCGAAGTCGTCTACCTGATGGCCGGGCAAAAAGGCTCGCAGCCGGCGAGTGTCCGCAAGCGCTACCAGGAAGGCCTCGACCAGATCGCGCGCGATCCGTTTCCCGTTCACCTCGAGCCGACCGCGGACACGCGCGCGCGCATCGCCAAAGGCTACGGCGCCAGCGTCGATGAGATCGCGATTTCGCGCAACACCACCGACGCGCTCGCACAGATTTTGATGGGCATCGAGTGGCAGCGCGGCGATGAAATCCTCGTCACGCCGATGGAGCATCCCGCCGGCCTGGCGACAGTGCTGCGCGTTGCGGGGCGCTTTGGCGTGAAAATCGTGCAATGGGGCGTGCCGGTGCACCGCGCTGCGACGGTCGATGAAGTAGTCGGAGCAATGCGCAAGCGCATCCGGCCCGGCATCACTCGCGTGATTTTTTTTTCCAGCCCGCTGTGGCCCAACGGCGAGCGCCTGCCCGAAAGAAAAATCGCGGCGCTGGCGCAGGAAGCGGGTGCGATCACCGTCGCGGACGGCGCGCATTACGGCGGCATGATAGAGCCGCGTCTCGATGAAACAGGGATTGATTTCTGGGCGATCTCGGGGCACAAGTGGCAGTGCGGGCCCGGCGGCACCGGCATACTCTATATACGCAATAAGCAGCATCCGGCGAACCCGACGCCGCTGCCGCGTTTTCACATCATCCGCAGCTCCGCGCGGGATGTTCCTTTCGACGGCAGCCGTCCGGCCGATTTCGATATCGGCGCCGCGATGAGCAAATACGGCTTTCCTGAATCCGCCGACTGGCGCGCGCTCGGCGATGTCTGCGCCTTGTGGGACGAAGTCGGCCGCGCTCGCATACAGGCGTGGACGCATAATCTTGCGGACCATTTGCGCCAGCGCATCACGGCGGCTTTTGGCGACGATGCGCTGCTGCAGCCGACGGCCGATCCCGCGTTGAGGTCTGCCATCGTTGCCTTCAGTCCTTTTCCGGATATGAAGCTGCGCGGCGATCCCGTGTTCAACAAATCGTTTCGCGATCGACTGCACGCGGAATACGGGTTCAGGATTTCGGGCGGCGGCGTCGGCCCCGATGGATTCACGCGCGCGCCCGATCCGCAGGCCGCGGCGTTCCCCGAAGGTATGGTGCCCAATCGGGATCCCGCAACGCTCGCTCCAGCGCCGTTCGGCTACGCGATGCGTGCTAACGCGTGCGTGTGGAACTCGGTCGAGCAGATGGACCGGTTTGTCGAAGCAACGCAGGACCTCGCGCGCAAGGTAATGTCGTAATGACTGCGACTTCATCGAAGCCGTTGATTTGCGTATCCGCCAACGCGATGGAGGCCATGCCGCGGCGGAGTCGGGTGCACGCCACCGGCGAGCGCAACGTTCATTCGCTGGTCAAGATGGTGGATTGTATCCCCGTATTGCTGCCGCCGATGGGCGCAGCAGTGGACATCGACGCATTAGTGTCGCGCATGGATGGCTTCGTGTTGACGGGCGGCCGCGCGAACGTAGAGCCGCATCACTACGGCGGGCCGGAGTTTCCCGATGACGAACTCATCGATCCGGGACGCGATGCGCTGGTCCTGCCGCTGATACGCGCCTGCATCGCCCGGCGCGTGCCGGTGTTCGGCATTTGCCGCGGCATTCAGGAAATCAACGTGGCGCTGGGCGGCTCACTGCATTACCGCATTCATCAGCTGCCCGGCAAGAGCGACCATCGCCGGCCGCGCCGCGAGGATGTCACGACGGAAGAGATTTTCCGGCTC
>JBDSSV010000623.1:0-4426 GCA_039928535.1 Burkholderiales bacterium | reverse complement strand
GTCACTGCGCTCGTGCTGCCGTTCGCGTTCGGCACGTGGACGCCGCGCGTCAGTTTCGGCCTGGCGCTGGCGCTATGGGTCTTGTCCTCGTCTGCGTTGAATTTGTATATGCGGTTGTCGCCGCTCGATGGCTCGATAATCAGACGTGTCGCGAGTCAGCCGCGCGCTTACTACGGCATGCTGCTGGCGCATTGCGGCATCGCGGTTTTCATCATCGGCGTAACGGTGGTCAAGGGCTACGAGAGCGAGCGCGATGTGCGCATGGCAGTTGGCGACACGGTCAGTATCGGCGGCTATGCATTCCGCTTCGACGGCGTGCAGAGCGTTACCGGGCCCAACTACCGGGCCGCGCGCGGCAGTGTCGTGGTCAGCCGCGACGGCAATGAGGTCAGGGTACTGCGTCCGGAGAAGCGCATTTACAACGCGCAACAGATGCCGATGACTGAGGCGGCGATCTCTACCGGCCTATTCGGCGACCTCTACGTTTCTCTCGGCGAGCCGGTCAGCGACGGCGCATGGAGCGTACGGGTGTATCGCAAGCCGTTCGTGACATGGATCTGGGGTGGCTGCATGATCATGGCGCTGGGCGGCTTCCTGGCATTGACCGACCGGCGCTATCGCCGTGGCGCGCGACGCGAGACCGCGGCAATCGCCGCCGGCGCAAAACCCGCCGTAGCCGGCTGAACGCGCTCACGCAATGAACCGCTATCTGCTGCTGCTCGCGGCCTTCGTCGTGCTGGTGGCGTTCCTGGCCGTCGGCCTGCAGCTCAATCCGCGTGAAGTGCCGTCGCCGCTGATCGGCAAGCCGGCGCCCGTTTTTCAGCTTGCGCAGTTGCACGAAAGCGGAAAAATGACGGGCCGGCAGGACATGCTCGGCAAGGTATGGCTGCTCAATGTCTGGGCGTCGTGGTGCGTGTCGTGCCGCGAGGAGCATCCGGTGCTGGTCGAATTGAGCAAACGCGATGTGGTGCCCATCTACGGTCTCAACTACAAGGACAAGCGCGACGACGCGCTGGCCTGGCTCAAGCAGTTCGGCAACCCGTATACGCAGAGCATCGTCGACGGCGACGGCCGCGTCGGCATCGACTACGGGGTTTATGGCGTGCCGGAGACTTTCGTCATCGATAAAGCCGGCGTCATCCGCTATAAACAGATCGGGCCGATCACGCCGGAAGCTCTGAAAAACAAAATCCTGCCGCTCGTGCAGCTATTGCAGCAGTCATGAGGGCGTTCGCAGTGTTGTGCTGGCTGCTGGTGTCGTCCGCCGTCCATGCGCAGACTGCGCAGCCGCTGCCGGAGGATCCGGTCGCCAACAAGCGTGCCGTCGAGCTTGCCGAAGAACTGCGCTGTCTGGTCTGCCAGAACCAGACGATCGCCGATTCGAATGCCGATCTCGCGCTCGACTTGAGGCGCCAGATCCGCGAGCAGATCGCGCAGGGCAGGAGTGACACACAGATCGTGGATTTCATGGTCGAGCGCTATGGCGACTTCGTGCTCTATCGGCCGCCGTTGAAAGCGACGACGGTAGTCCTGTGGTTCGGGCCGCCGCTGCTGTTGCTGCTGAGTTTCGTATTCCTGCTGCGTTATCTGCGTGCCCGACGTCCGCAGGTCGAGCAGTCACCGTTATCCGCCGACGAGCAGCGCGAGGCTGCCGAGTTGCTCGGCGATCGCGAGGGTGGGCGTCAATGACAGCGTTCATCGCGACGGTTATAGTAATGGCGGCCGTCGCGGTCGCCTGGGTATTGCCCGCGCTGCTGCGCAATCGCAACATACGCGGCGTGCAGGCGCGCGCGTCCAACCTCGACATACTCCGTGATCAGCGGGCCGAGCTCGAAGCCGACATTGCCGCCGACACCTTGTCTTCCGGCCAGTACAGGCAGGCGCGTGAAGATCTCGAACGCCGCGCGCTCGCGGAGGCGCGCGAGACGCAGGTGGAGAGCGGGACGCAGCCCTCACGCGCGCGGGTAACGGCAATCGTGCTGGCGGTGGCGATTCCGCTGGCGGCTGGCGCGTTGTATATGCAATTCGGCACGCCGGGCGCATTGTCACCGCAGCCGGATGCGCCGGCGGCCAAGTTCACGCCGCAGGAAGTCGAAGCCATGGTGGCCAAGCTCGCGGCGAGACTCGAACAAAAGCCGGATGACGGCAACGGCTGGGCGCTGCTCGCGCGCACTTATCTGGTCATGCAGCGCCCCAAGGAAGCGGTCGCGGCGTACGAGCGTGCAACGGCTATCCTCAAGGACAATGCGGATTTGCTGGCCGACTATGCGGATGCGCTTGCGCTGTTGCAAGACCGGCACATTGACGGCAGGTCGCTGCAAATGGTCGAGCGGGCGTTGAAGGTCGACCCGACGCAATGGAAAGCGCTTGCGATGGCGGGGTCGGCCGCATTCGAGCGCAAGGACTACAAAAAGGCAGTCGCTTACTGGGAAAAGTTGCAAAGCCGCGCTGAGCCAGGCTCCGAATTCGCGCGCGAAATCGTGGCCAACATCGATGAGGCGCGCGTACTGGGCGGCATCAAAGTGGCGGCGGGAGCGGACCCCAAGCCCGCGGCGGGCGCGGCATCGTCTGCAGCCGCGAGCGTAGAAGGCAGCGTGACGCTCAGCGCGAAATTCGCCGGCAAGGCGGCGCCGACGGACACTGTCTTTGTCTTTGCCCGCGCGGCGCAGGGGCCGCGCATGCCGCTTGCCGTCATGCGCGTGCAGGTCAAAGACCTGCCGGCGAAATTTCACCTCGACGACAGTCTCGCGATGTCGCCTGAAATGAAGCTATCCAGATTTTCCGATGTCGTGATCGGCGCGCGCATTTCGAAATCCGCCAATGCTACGCCGCAAAGCGGCGACTTCACGGGCATGAGCAAGCCAGTAAAAGTGGGCGATAAAAACGTTGCCGTGGTCATCGACTCAGTGGTGCAGTGAAGGGTTGAGCATGCACCCCGTAGTCGTCATTGGCGGCGGCATCATCGGCGTCTGTACGGCGCTCTGCCTGCAGCGCGAGGGCCGCGAAGTGGTCCTCATCGACCACGGAGATCCCGGCATGGGCGCTTCGTTTGGCAACGGCGGCATGTTCTCCGTTTCGTCGATCGTGCCGGTGGCGATGCCCGGGGTGTTGCGGAAAGTCCCGGCCTGGCTGATGGATACTCAGGGACCGTTGACTATTCGCTGGCCCTATCTGCCGCGCCTCGTGCCGTGGCTTGCGCATTTTGTCGCTGCATCCGCGCCCGCACGCGTCGAGGTGCAGGCTCGCGCGTTGCGCGCTTTGCTCAAGGACGCGATCACTGATTACGCGCCGCTCGTGCGCGATGCCGGCGTGCCGGAACTCTTGCGCCAGCAGGGCATGCTCTATCTATATGCGAGCGAAGCCAGTTGGCGTGGCGACGCACGCGCCATGGAACTGCGTCGGCGTAACGGCGTGGAGATCGAAGAGATCGAAGGCGGGGCGCTTGCCGAGCGCGAGCCCGATCTCGGACCGGGGTTCACGCGAGCGCGCTTGATTGCAGCGAACGGGCACACGACGAACCCGTTGCGCCTCGTGCAGGCATTGGCGCGCCATGCCGTCGAGCGCGGCGCCCGCATCGTGCGCGAAAAGGTCGTGGGCTTCGAACATAACGGCAGCGCGGTGACCGGCGTGCGCACGACTTCCGCATTGCATCCGGCGAGCGCGGTCGTGCTCGCCGCAGGCGCCTGGTCGGCCGGGCTTGCCGCTGCGCTCGGCGATGCGGTCCCGCTTGATACGGAGCGCGGCTACCACACGATAGTGGCGAACCCGGAGAAGACGGTCCGGACGCCGGCGATTTTCGTCGACGGCAGTTTTGGCGTCACGCCGATGGAGACCGGCTTGCGGCTGGTAGGCACGATAGAGCTCGCCGGGCTCGATGCGCCGCCCAACTGGGCGCGCGCCCGCGTGCTGCTCGAACAGGGACAGCGCATGCTGCCCGGCCTGCTGGCGGACAACGATGCTTCCCGCGTGAGCCAGTGGCTGGGCTTCCGACCGTCGTTGCCGGATTCGCTGCCGGTGATCGGGCCATCGTCGCGCTACGCCAATGCGTTCTACGCATTCGGTCATGGCCACGTCGGCATGTGCGGCGCGCCGACGACGGGAAAAATCGTGGCCGACCTCGTATGCGGGCGCACGCCCGCGATCGACCTCAAGCCTTTCAACGCGCAGCGATTCTAATATGTGCCGGGGTACTGGCCGCCGTCTATCATCACGCTCTGGCCGGTGATGAAACCCGCATTGGCCGAGCACAGAAACGCAATGTAGTCGCCGGCCTCTTCGGGGCGGCCATAGCGTCCGGCCGGATTTTCCTGCGCGCGCGCCGCCCACACCTCCTCATACTGCCGTCCGGTCGCTGCGGCGATGCTTTTCACGTGCTGGCGCTGAGCGTCGGAATCGAAGATGCCGGGCAGCAGATTGTTGATGGTCA
>JBDSSV010000622.1:0-2907 GCA_039928535.1 Burkholderiales bacterium | reverse complement strand
ATGCGATGCTAAAAAAGAACCAATCGTGGAAACTTCAAGGCATTTCTTGACACGGTTGCTCCCCTTGATGGGGAGGATGAAAAATGCGCTGCGCGATACACAAAGTCATTCTGCCTTGATGCCCGCGGCCTTAATGACCGCAGTCCAGCGATCCATTTCCTCGGCAATAAGTTTTGTCGCCTGCGCGGGCGAGTTGGCGACGGTTTCAACGCCCAGGTCGGTGAAACGTTTTTTCGAGTCCGGATTCGTCAGCACGGCGGCGATGGCCTGATTGAGTCGCTCGACGACGGGCTGCGGTGTGCCCGCCGGCACGGCGAAACCCACCCAGAACTGCATGATCATTTTAGGCAGGCCGGCCTCGACAGCAGACGGCACGTCAGGCAGCACGCGGGTCCGCTTGTCATCGGTCACCATTAAGGCGCGCAGCCGCTTTGCATTCACGTACGGCACCACGGTCGGCACTGCTGAAATCAGCTCCTGCACCTGACCGCCCATCAAGTCCTGCAGCACCGCGCCGGCGCCTTTGTACGGAATATGGACCATCTTGATGCCGGTGAGATTCTTCAGCAGTTCCGACCCGAGATGCGTATTGGTGCCGTTGCCGCCCGAGCCGTAGTTCAGCTCGCCCGGCCGCGCCTTGGCGAGCGCGAGGAATTCCCTGACGTTTTTCACCGGCAGCGACGGCGTTATCACCATTACGTGCGGTACGGTCGTCGCGATCGTGACGTGCTGGAAATCCTTGCGCGGATCGAACGGCAGATTCGGGATGAGACCGGCGGCGATGGCAAACGACAATTCCGTCGCCAGCACGGTGTGGCCGTCGGGTGCTGCGCGCGCGACGGCGTTCCAGCCTATCGCCCCGCCGCCGCCCGTGCGATTGTCCGCGATCACCTGCTTGTCGAACTGACTGCCCAGCTCGCGCGCGACGATGCGCGTAATGAGATCGGTGCTGCCGCCCGGCGAAAATGGCACGATCAGTGTGATGTTCTTCGAGGGATAGGCCGGCTGCGCAAAAGCCGGGCCGCATGTCGCAACGATGGCGATGCCCGCGAGCATGCAGAAACGTAGACAATAACTGTTCACTTGCGCACCTCAAAAAAAGTATTCGGGATGGAGGCAATGGGACGCGCAACCGCAATTCCGCGCGGCGCTTATTGTAACCGCAGCGGCATGCGCGGGTCGCGCTTGCGGCAACCATGCAAAACGCTGCACAATCGCAATCACAACAAGAATCCGTATTACCTTTCCTGTTCTTTCCAATACCTGTCCAAGGAGCATTTGCCATGAGCAATATCGTACGCCATCAATCCGACGCACGCATGTCCCGCGCGGTGGTCCACAACGGTGTCGTTTACCTCGCGGGCACCACCGCCGATAACCGCGCCGCGTCGAGCAAGGGCCAGACCGAGGAAATCCTCGGCAAGATCGATGGGCTGCTCAAGCTCGCCGGCTCCAGCAAGTCGCGCCTCTTGTCCGCCGTCGTCTACGTCGCCGACATGCGCTTGAAGCCAGGCATGGACGAAGCATGGATGGCATGGGTCGATCCGAAAAACCCGCCGGCGCGCGCCACCGTGGAAACGCGTCTCGGCACCCCCGACACGCTGGTCGAAATCATGGTTACCGCAGCGCAGTAGCTGCTGCGAGCGGAGCACATCTCATGAGCAACGAAATCGTCCGTTACGATCCCGACAAGCGTCTCTCCGACATGGTCGAGTACGCCGGCACCTTGTACCTTGCCGGCCAGGTCGGTGAAGACTCCAAGGTCGGCATGAAAGAGCAGACCGTGAGCATCCTCGCGCAGATCGACAAGCTGCTCGCGCGCGCCGGCAGCGACAAATCGAAAATCCTGTCGGCGGTGATCTACGTCGCCGACATGCGCCTCAAACCAAAGATGGACGAAGCGTGGATGGCGTGGATGGATCCGAAATGCTCGCCCGCGCGCGCGACCGTCGAAGCGCGTCTGGGCTCTGCCGACACGCTGGTCGAAATCATGTGCGTAGCGGCCAAGTAAGCTCTATAAGAAAGCCGATATGACATTTGCCATCTCAGCGCGCTGCCCGCGCACCGGCCGTTTCGGCGTCGCCATCTCAACGCGTCCCATGGCGGTCGCTGCACGTTGCCCGTTCATCGCACCGGGAGTGGGCGTGGTGGTCACCATGGCCACTACCGATCCGCGGCTGGGCCCGCTCGGCCTCAATCTGCTGCGGCTCGGCTATTCGGCGCAACGGGTGCTCGATGAAATCGCCGCCAGCGATCCCAAGATCGACTGGCGCCAGGTTTCGGTGATCGACCGCGACGGCAACGCCGTGGCGCGCACCGGCGGTAAGAACAACCCGTGGGCGGGCGCCATCATCAAACCCAACCTCGTCGCCATGGGCAACAACCTGACCAGCGAACGAACAGCGACCGCGATGGCGGCGGCGTTCGAAGCCGACCCTGCGCAGGAACTCGAAGAGCGGCTGATGTGCGCGCTCGAAGCCGGCCGCGATGCCGGCGGCCAGAACGGCGGCCAGCAATCCGCGGGACTGCTTTCGTACGATCGTGAAATCTACGCCTATGCCGACCTGCGCGTCGATCTTCACGCCGAGCCGATCGGCGAATTGCGCCGGCTCTACGCCGTCTACGGACCGCAAGCGCCGTATTGGTACCAGCGGCCCGCGCGACCTGACGATTTTCCGCGTCGCGCCGAAGACTGGGTCACCGCCCAGCGCGCCAAGTAGATCACGGGCTGCGCAGTCATGTTCGCGATGCGTCTTCCGGCTTTAGCGGCTCTAATCCTGTTTGCTGCCTGCGTGAATCAGGCTGCTCACGCGCAGCTTGCGTGGCGACCGGACAAGAACGTTGAGCTGATCGTGCCCTCCAATGCCGGCAGCGGCGCGGACGCGTCGGCGCGCTTGGTCCAGAAAA
>JBDSSV010000621.1:0-3434 GCA_039928535.1 Burkholderiales bacterium | reverse complement strand
TTGTGTTTTGTCGACCACACTTTTGGTTTCACGTTGAGTTCTCCAAAAATCCTGCGCCAATATAAAACTTCGATACCGTTCAATTCACTCCAATACTGCAAGTGCCATGCCAGCGCCATGATTCCGTGACTTTTTGCCGCTGTTGAACGGTGCGTGGCAGGACTCTTTGAAGAGAGAGATGTAATTTATTCGCATTACTATCAGATCCTTAATAATTTTTGGCGACATGGTTACGGCGCCGCCAGTGTGCGTTCGCGACCGCGACGTTAAGGGCAAAAAAGCCAAAAAATGACCGGGCAGTCGTCGCCCATGATGACGACTCGACGCACTTCCAGAGGCGGGGAAGCCTAGTGTCCCGAGTTCGCAATTCGTTGTCGAATTTGTAAATCTGAGTCACGCGTATGCATTGCAAAAGTGTCGAAATCGGTGTCAAAACGCGAAGCAAACCCTCGTCAGGTTGGGTACCCGTCGAGGATTTGCGCCCAAGTATGGCGCCGACTCTCGACATCTTTTGTTCAGCGAATTTCGGACTCGGGACACTAGCGTGGCGAGTTCGGAGGCGAAGGACGACGAGGCGGTGGCGGCGCTTCCATCCCACGCGCGTCGTAGGGCAACTGACGCGCCAACGCCATTGCTTCGCGTATGCGCTTGGGATCCTTCGAGCGCAGTGCGTCGGCCAACGCTTCCGCCGCTTCGGACCGCAACTGCGCATATTTCTTCAATTGCTCCAATTTCACGGTCGACGGCGCCGCCGGATCGAGATGGAGCGCCGATAACTGGTCAAAGCTGTCGCGGTATTCGCGCGTCACGTCGGTGTCGATGCGCTCCGCCAACTCTTCGAACGTGGCATTCCCGCGCCGGCCCGCATCGAGAATTTCCCGCCAGCGGTGGCGGATGCGCCTCTCATCGCCGAGGACATCCCTGATCTCCTCGCGCGCCTGCAGCTCCTCCTGCGGACATGCTCCCGCTCGCGCCACAAGCAGATCAGCCGCGCGCCAAAAATGCCGAAGACGGCGCTGGACGCGCCGCCGGAAATGGCGCGGTCGCCCGCGCGATCAGCGAGGCGAGGTTACCGGTCAGTCCGCTGACAAAATAAATGAACGTGCAGCGCGACGAATCGTAGAGGCGCTCGACCAGCCACCCGCCATTCCACAGCGCCCACATGTTCATGGCGAGATGCACGAGCCCGAAATGCAGGAACATCGCGCTGCCGAGCCGCCACCATTCGCCGTCCTTAGTCGCAAGTCCAAAACCCGCGCCCCACGCCAGCTGCAAGTCGTTCGGCGCATGCCACAGGCCCGCGCCGTACTTCAGCATCACGAGCAAGACCACGATATTGGTTACAACCAGGGCGACGGTCACCGGCGTCAGCGTCAGCTTGCCGTGCATCAATGCCGTGATATCAGGCGACGTAGCGATACCTGCCGTCTCGTTTGTCCGCCGCCATTCAGGCGCGGCGGATCATTGCGACGCCTGCGCTGCCAGCAACACAAACAGCATGATCGAGCCATTCCCGCCCGCGATGACTTGCTCGTCAGTACTGATCGCTTTGCCAGGAATTTTCCACGCCGTATCACTCCTTGACGGATTGCTCCGCGCCGTCCTTTTTCACGTCGGGATCGAGGCCGAGAAAACGTAGCACCCATACCAGCACGAAGCCCGCAACCAGCGGCCACCAGTGGGTCAAGAAGACCGCGAGCGCCGCGGAGATCGCATAAGTCAGGCCGAGCAGGAACACGCCATAGTGGCGCGTGCGCTTGTAGGTCAGCATGAGCGCCACCGCCATGAAGACGAATGACGCGGCAAAAAGATAGATGAGTATTTGCATTTGGAACACCGGATAAAAACCAGATTTTACACCGGCGCGCCAGCCTGATCGATGTGGCGCATGGCAACGGCTGCTATCATGCGCAATAATAATATGGAGGATCAAGTGGCGCAGACGTCGCCCAGGAGCACGCTTTCCACCTGTTGCACCGCGCACATTCTGCACGACGGCTTGTCCGACGTGAGTTATGTGCTGTTGCCGATATTGGCGCAGTCTTTCGGACTGTCGCTGGTTCAGGTCGGGGTCATTCGTTCGGCATGGCGCGCGGCGACCGCCATCTTCCAGACACCGGTCGGTCTCGCTGCGGAACGTCTCGGCGCGCGCAATCTCCTCGCGGTCGGCACCGCCGCGAGCGGCCTCGCGTTCATAGCACTCGGCCAGTCGGCAGGGTTCGCGGCGATACTGGTCGCGCTCTTCTTCGCCGGCTTCGGCTCGGCGTTCCAGCACCCGCTGTGTTCGACGCTCATTTCGCATGCCTATCCGGGCAACGGCCGCCGCGCGGCGCTCGGCACCTACAACTTCTTCGGCGACGTCGGCAAATTCGCGTTCGGCGGCGCGGTCAGCCTGCTCTTTGTCGCAGGTGTTCCATGGCAGGTGCCCATCACCGTGTTCGGCGCACTGGCGCTGGCGTGCGCGCTGCTGGTATTGATTGCGCTGGATGCAAGCGCCGGGCGCAGCGAACCTGTAGCAACTCACGACAGCGTCGCACCGGCCGGATGGGGCATACGCAATCGTGCGGGCTTTACCGCGTTGTGCCTGATTGAAGTCGTCGATACCAGCGTGCGCACCGGCTTCCTTACATTCATAGCATTCCTGATGCTGGCAAAAAATCTGCCGGCCGGCTGGGCCGCGTTGTCGGTGCCGCTGATTCTGATCGGCGGCATGGCGGGCAAGCTCGCCTGCGGGCACCTCGCGGAGCGGATCGGCATCGTGCGCACCGTAGTGATCACGGAGATCGCCACCGGCGCTGGCATCCTGCTGATGCTGGTGCTGCCCGATGTCGCGGCTTACCTCGTGCTGCCCCTTCTCGGCATCGCGTTGAACGGGACGTCGTCAGTGCTTTATGCCACGATAGGCGATGTCATCGACCCCGACCGCCTGCCGCGCGCGTTCGGTCTTTTTTACACGATTAACTCGGTCTGCGGCCTGATCGTGCCGCTGGTGTTCGGGCTGATCGGCGACATATTCAGCGTTGAAGCAGCAATCGCAATCTGTGGGGCGCTCGCGTTTGCAACGCTGCCGATGTGCTTCGCGCTCGCGCGCGCCCTGCGTCCGGCGCATAATTAAACCCCGCTCGCAACATTCAGCAAGGAGTCTCCGTATGGCCAAGCAACGCATCAGTTACGTACCGCTCGACAAAATGGATGACGCGCAACGCGCCGAGATGGAACGCTGCGCGCGCGAAGGCACGCCGCGTCCCGAAAGCACCGCCGTGCGCGCGCACGTGCCGGCGTGCTTCTGGTTTTTCGCCAACTCGTGGAACGACGTTTTCCGCAACGGCATTCTCGACCACGCATTAAAAGAACTGTGCCGCGTCTACGTGTCGCGCTCGGTCATCTGCGAGTTCTGCGGCAACCAACGCTCGATCCGGGGCGCGAACGAGGGT
>JBDSSV010000620.1:0-3991 GCA_039928535.1 Burkholderiales bacterium | reverse complement strand
GGGCATCAAGCAGGTCGCCTACGTGCCTGATGCCGGCCATACGCAGCTCATCAACAGCTGCAATGCCGACAAGAGCATGCAAGTTGTGTCGCTCACCACCGAGGAAGAGGGCGTTGCGATGCTCGCGGGGACCTGGCTCGGCGGCGAACGCGGCGCACTGCTGCTGCAGTCGTCCGGGGTCGGCAACTGCATCAATCTCCTGAGCATCATGAACGAATGTCGCTTTCCCCTGTTGATGCTGGTCACGATGCGCGGCGAGTGGGGCGAATTCAATCCGTGGCAGATCGCGATGGGGCAGGGCACGCCGCCGGCATTGCAGAACGCGGGCGTCATCGTGCAGCGCGTCGATCACGCTGAGGAAGTCGGCGAACACGTGTTTGCCGCCGCCCAACTCACTTTCAATACCAGCCGCCCGGTTGCGCTGCTGATTTCTCAGCGCATCATCGGCTTCAAGGACTGGAGCAAATAATGGTCACGAAAATTAAAGCAATGCTCGACCGCCGCGTGGTCATTAACAAAATACTTGAAAAGCGCGGCGATGCGCTGGTGGTGACCGGGCTGGGCTCGTCGTGCTATGACGTTGGCGCCGCGGGCGATCATCCGAACAATTTTTATTTGTGGGGCGGCATGGGTGCCGCAGCGATGATGGGGCTCGGACTCGCGCTCGCGCAGCCGAAACGCCAGGTGCTGGTCATCACCGGCGACGGCGAAATGCTGATGGGCCTCGGCGCGCTCGCGACGATCGGCACGCAGGGCCCGCGCAATCTTTCGATCATCGTCATCGACAACGAGCTCTACAGCGAAACTGGCATGCAGCCTACGCATACCGCGCGCGGCGTCGATCTCGCGGGCATGGCGAAAGCCGCGCAGTTTCCACGCACCGGCACCATCCGTACAGACGCGCAGCTCAAGACCTGGGTGCCTAAGCTGTACGCGCCCGCCGGCGCAGCGTTCGTCGCGATCAAGGTGAACGACAAGCGCTACCCGATGTCGATCAAGCTGCGCGACGGCGCCCACATCAAGAACCGTTTTCGCGAAGCCTTGCTCGGCAATGTCGCGTTTGATTAAGGTGACGCCTATGCTGTTCGTGCTGACGTACAGAAGCATGAACGACAGGTGTAACCAGAGAAAGCGTTCACCCTTCGACACCTCAGGGCGAACGGTCAACGAAGTAATCGGAGATTTATGAAAGCCGAATCACTGCCCGCGCCGCCGCTGTCGAGGGAGCTGATCGGTTTTCTGCAAGGCCTGGACGTCGAGGCTGTGCCTGCAGCGGTAAAAGACGTTGCGAAATGGTGCTTGCTCGATGGGCTGGGCTGCGTGCTGTTCGGCTCGACGCAGGAATGGTCGCGCATCATGCGCGAGGAAATGGCGGCGGAGGGCGCGCGCGGCTCCAGCACGGTAGTCGGCCACGCGCAGCCGTTCGCCGCGCCGGCGGCGGCCTTGTGCAACGGCACGGCGGCGCACGGCTTCGAGCTCGACGATCTGCTCGATGAGCCCATCGTGCATCCCGGCGCCATCATCATTCCGGCGGCACTCGCGACCGCGGAGAGTATCAACGCCAGCGGTGCGCGGCTGCTGCTAGGCATCATCGCCGGTTATGAATCCATGAACCGCATCGGCCTGGCTATGGGGCTGGAGCCCGCGCATCGCGGTTTTCACAAGACAGCGCTGGTCGGCCCGGTCGGTGCGGCGATTGCGGCGAGCGTGGTCATGAATCTGTCTGCTGAGCGCCTGCTGGCGGCGGCCGGCCTCGCCTGCTCGACCGCTTCGGGCGTCAAGAGTTTTGCCGCTGGCACCGGCGGCGGCATGATGAAACGCATGCACGCGGGGCGCGCGGCAGAATCCGGCGTACGCATGGCGCAGTTGGCCGCGCGCGATTTCACCGCGCCGCCTTCCGCTATCGACGGGCGCTTCGGCCTGCTCGAATGCTTCGGCGGCAAGGACATCGAGCCGACCGCGTTAACGGCCGGTCTCGGCAAAAGCTGGGCCACCGACAACGTCTATGTGAAAGTCTATCCGTGCTGCAGCTGGATACAGGCGGCGGTGCAGCAGCTCGTCGCGTTGCGCGGCGACAAAACGCTCGCGCCGAACGACGTCGCGAAAATCCGCATTGGCGTCAGTTCGTACGCGGCGAAGAACAACGGCGCGGTTGCACCGCCCGATATCATGGGCGCGCAATATAGTTTTCCTTATTGCGCAGCGCTTGCACTCACTGCGGACCCGACCGATCCGGCGATGTACACGGAAAAGGCGATCAACGACACCGCGCGGCGCGAACTCGCCATGCGCGTCGAACTCTACGTCGATGCGGAAATGGAAGCCGCGTATCCCAAACACTATGGCTCGCGCATCGAAGTGCAATTGGCCAACGGCAAATCGCTGCAGAGTTTCGTGATGGATCCGCATGGCATGCCGGCGGACCCGGTGACCGAAACCGAGCGCCTCGCCAAATTCTCGCGGCTTGCGGCAGCGGTGCTGCCGGAAAAAACGAGCAAGGAAATCATTCGCATGGTGCGCGCAGTCGAAACGTTGAAATCGGCGCGCGAACTGTCGGCGCTGCTGCGCGGTTCTTAGAAAGCTTGTCCGCGGCTGATGAATGGATCTTGTATTGGAAGAAATTGAACTGCAGGAGGAGCTGATATGAATATAACGAAAATGCTTTTCGCAGCGGCCGCCATGTTTCTGGCAGGGGTTGTATTCGCGCAGCCTTATCCGACCAAGCCGGTGCGCCTCGTCGTGCCGTTTCCACCGGGAGGCCCGGCGGATACCGTGGCGCGGGTGTTGGCGCAGAAACTCACCGACGCATTAGGCCAGCAGGTGGTCGTCGACAATCGCGCCGGCGCGACCGGCACGATAGGCGCCGGCGTCGTTGCCAAGTCGCCGGCTGACGGTTACACGCTGTTGCTCGGCACCAGCAACGAACTCGCGATGAGCCCCGGACTTCTCGACAAGCTGCCGTACGATCCGGTGCGGGATTTCGCGCCGGTCTCCAACGTGATCAATTTCCCCAATATCCTGGTGGTGAATCCGCATCTGCCGGCGCGCACTGTGGCGGAACTGGTGGCGCTCGCCCGCGCGAAGCCGGGGCAGTTGAGTTTCGCGACGTCCGGCATAGGCAGCACCAACCACCTGACCGGCGTCGTGTTCCAGAACATCGAAAAAATAAAATTAAATTATGTGCCGTACAAAGGTGGCGGACCGGCCGTGACCGATCTGATGGGCGGGCACGTCGATTCCATGTTCGCGACCATGCCGTCGGTCGTGCCAATCGTGAAAAGCAATAAACTGAAAGCGCTGGTCATCACCGATGACAAGCGCTGGGCCGCGCTGCCGGAGGTGCCGAGCGCGAAGCAAGCGGGCGTCCCCGGCCTGATGGTCATGACCTGGAATGGCGTGCTGGCGCCGGCGGGCGTGCCTGAAGCGGTAATGGCGAAGCTGAACGCGGACATCGTCGCAGTCGCCAACTCGACCGACATGAAGGAGCGCATGAAAGCGCAGGCGGCTGAGATCGCGACGACTACGCCGGACGAATTCGCGGCGATGCTGCGCAACGATTTCGCGAAATGGTCGAAAGTCATCAAGCAAGCCGGGATGCGTGCCGAGTAATAATTCGCGACAGCGCTATTCTCACCTTCCCCTTCAAGGGGAAGGCCCGGGATGGGGATGGGTTTAAACAAACGGTCGAATGTACCCATCCCCACCTCGTTCCTCCCCTTGAAGGGGAGGAAGACAATCGTAAGAATAGGACACGAATCAACCATGACCTCAAAAATTTCCAAAGCGTGCAAATGCACCATCGATTTTGGTAGCGGCCGCACAGGCGACATCTATTCTTTGACCGCCCTCGAAGCGCAAGGCGTGGGCAGCCTGTCGCGCCTGCCGATTTCGATCCGAATCGTGCTTGAATCGCTGCTGCGCAACTGCGACGGCCGTGTCGTCACCGAAGAGCTGGTGCGGGAGCTGGCGAACTGGCAGCCCAACGGCAAGC